>JACDHN010000170.1 GCA_013821025.1 Acidimicrobiia bacterium
CCGCACCGCCGACGAGCTGCAGCAGATCGACGACAAGCTCGCGCAGCTCCGGACCGCAGTGAACACCGGAAACTTGGGCGGCGCGGCCGATCAGGCGGCCAGGCTCGCCAACCTCGTCCGCACCCTTAGCCTCCCCTGAGGTGTCTAACGACGTCGATGACGATCCGATGCGACGTCTGACGTCTGACGTCGGATCTGGGAGGATGAGGCGAGAGGGGGCCGCCGGGCGGGAGAAGGTGCTAGCCGCCGACGACGTGTCGTCTGAGTATCGTGCACGCCATCTGGAAGGGCCTGCGCGAATGAGTGGACGGACCTCGGCTGGATCATGCTTGACCTGCTGAACGGCTTCGTAGTGGAGCTGCGCAACGCCGGTCTACCGGTGTCGTTGACCGAGAACCTCGACGCCATGGAGGCCGTCGCTCACATCCCGATCGAGGACCGCGAGGCGTTCAAGTACGCGCTCGGGGCGACACTGGTGAAGAACAACTCTCATTGGCGGGCGTTCGAGACGGTGTTCGAGGTGTACTTCAGCCTCCGCGGTCCGGAGTACCGCATCGCCGATGGCGAGGGCGGCGAGACCGACGAACTATGGCGCGAGATGCAGGAGGCCAACGGTCAGGGCGAGGGGCGCGGTGCCGGTGGTGGCATGGAAGGTCTCACCGCCGAGGAGATCGCCCAGATGCTGATGCAGGCGCTGCTGCAGGGTGATCAGGCGATGATGCGGGCGTTGGCGCGCCAAGCGGTGCAGCGCCACGCCGGCATGGAACCCGGCCGTCCGGTCGGTGGCACGTACTACCTGTACCGCACGCTGCGGAACCTCGATCTCGATGCCCTGATGGAACGGATGATGGAGGCGACACGCGAGTCCGCGCCTGCACCGCTGACCTCATTCGAGGAACGGCTGGAACGTGAGGAGTTCGAGCACCGGCTGGAGCAGTTCAGATCGGAGATCGAGGCAGAGATCCGACGCCGGCTGGTGGCAGATCGGGGCGCCGAGGCGATGGCCAAGACGCTGCGCAAACCGCTGCCAGAGGATGTCGATTTCATGCACGCCAGCCGCGACGAGATGCAACTCCTGAAGAAGGCGCTGCAGCCCTTGACGCGCAAGCTGGCCGCCCGGCTGACGCGCAAGCGGCGGCACGGGCGCCGCGGTCCGCTCGACTTCCGCAACACGGTGCGTCATTCGCTGAGCACCGGCGGTGTGCCGATCGATCCCAAGTTCCGCTATCCCCGCCCGGCCAAGCCAGAGCTGATGGTGGTGGCCGACATCTCGGGGTCGGTCGCAGCGTTCGCCCGGTTCACGCTGATGCTCGTGTACGCGATCCAGAACCAGTTCTCGAAGGTGCGCTCGTTCGTGTTCATCGACGGCATCGACGAGGTGACCGACTACTTCCGGGCCACCGATGACATCACCGAAGCGATCCACAGGATCAACACGGAGGCCGACGTCGTGTGGGTCGACGGTCACTCCGACTACGGCCACGCCTTCGAGGTGTTCTGGCAGCGTCACGGCAAGGACATCGGTCCCAAGACGACGGTGCTGCTGCTCGGCGACGCCAGGAACAACTACCACTCCAGCCAGTCGTGGGTGGTGAAGGAGATCGCCAACAAGGCCCGCCATGTGTACTGGCTGAATCCCGAACCTCGCTCGTACTGGAACACCGGTGACTCCATCGTCGGCGAGTACGGCACGCACACCGACGGTGTGTCGGAGTGTCGCAATCTCCGCCAACTCGAATCCTTCGTCGAACGACTCACCTGACCGCCCGCGCTCAACGGTCAGGGCGGCGCGGATGGGGGTGGGGGAGTGAGGAGCAGGGTTTGGAGGGCGCGGCCGACGGAACCCTGTTCGTCGAACAGCACGGCGTCGGCGAGGGCGGTGCCGTCGGCGTGCCAGCTGGACGTCGCCCTGGAGCCGAGCCACTCACCCTGGGGGTCGCGGTGCGCCAGGATCGTCAGGTCGGCGTTCACGAAGCCCATCTCCCACGGCTCCACCCAGCGGGAGAAGGCGTTGCCGCAGTCGGCGATCGGGCAGAGGCGCTGGAACGGTGACGGCTCTTCGTCGGCAAGGAGTGGCACCGTCCACATCCACACGGTGGTCGGGCCAGGCCCTGGATCGTCGCCAGGTGGGTAGCGCACTGCCACGCCTTCGCCGCTGAACCCGGGAAGGCCGTGCAGCAGGCGTTTGATGGGAAAATCACCGATCTCGGCATCGGCGAGCAACGGCGGCTCGAACCCGTCGGAGAACTCTCGGCCGCCGCCTGGTGTCACCACGTGCAGCGAGGTGGCGGTGGCGCATGGGCGACCGTCGCCGTCGACCAGTGTCGCCGACGTGGTGGCGATGGACCGTCCCGCCCTCGTCACGTCGACGTCGACGCGGAACCCGGCGAAGGGGATCGGGCGGTGCAGGTCCACGGTGAGGCGAGCCAGCCGCTTGTCGGGCACTGCCTGCTCTGCCGCGCGGGCGATCAGCCCGGTGGGAGGGCCGGCGTGGCAGGCGTTCGCATCCCACGGACCTCTCGTGTGATGAGTCGGCCGGAAGAACTCACCGTCGTCGGTGGTGAAGAAGCTGTCGCCCACCTCGTTGGACACTATTCGCACGGGGGGCCTCTGCCCCCGTGGTCGCCTATCGTCTCGGGGATGTCGCCGTCGTTCGAGGAGGTTGTCGCCCAGGTCACGGGTCCCGGATCGATGTTCGAGATCGGGGATGGGACGATCAACGGGATCGACCAACGAGTGTTCGTCCACGCACCGCCCAACATGCGCTCGCTGTTCGACATCGCCCGTATGGGTGGTGACAAGACGTTCGTCGTGTACGACGATCAGGAGTGGACGTTCACCGAGGCGATGGTGCAGGTCGACGCGCTGGGCGCGGCGCTGGTGAGCCACTTCGGGGTGAAGAAGGGCGACCGGGTGGCGATCGCCATGCGCAACTATCCCGAATGGGTGTTCTCGTACGCGGCAATCGTGTCGATCGGCGCCGTCTGCGTGCCGTTGAACGCCATGTGGACGGAGGTCGAGCTGGCGTACGGCATCGAGCACAGCGGATCCACGGTGATGATCGCCGACCCGGAGCGCATCGAGCGCACGGCCGAGGTGTGCGAGCGGCTCGGGCTGCGGGTGCTGTGCGCCCGCGTCGCCGCAGGCGAGGGCCTCGGTGACCACGTCGAGCGCTGGGAGGACGTCGTCGAGCCGGGGGCGCCGATGCCCGCTGTCGACATCTCACCTGACGACGACGCCACGATCCTGTACACGTCGGGCACCACCGGGTTTCCAAAGGGCGCCGTGTCGACGCACAGCGCCATCCTCCATGCCGTGCTCGCCTTCGGCGCCCGTGCCCAGGTGGACAAGCTGCGCAGCGACAAGCCGGAGGACCGCGAGGACGCTGAGCCGATCAAACCCGTGTTCATCCTCATCGTTCCGCTGTTCCACGTCACCGGGTGCGTGCCGGTGATGCTCGGCAGCTTCGTCGCGCATATGGAGTTGGTGATGATGTACAAGTGGGACGTCGACAAAGCGCTCGAGCTGATCGAGCGCCATCGGGTCACCCACTTCACCGGCGTGCCGACCCAGAGCTGGGACCTCGTGCAGTCGCCGAGATTCGCCGAGTTCGACACGTCGAGCCTTCGCAACGTTGGCGGCGGCGGGGCGCCGGCGCCGCCCACGCTCGTGTCGCAGCTTGCCGACAGCGTCAAGGCCGGGGGCCCGATCATCGGTTATGGGATGACCGAGACCAATGCCTACGGCCCCCAGAACCAGGGCGACGATTACCTCACCCACCCGTCGTCGACCGGCCGTGCACTGCCAATCGTGCAGGTCGAGATCCGTGACAATGACGGCAACCCGCTGCCTGTCGGCAAGCGCGGCGAGATCTGCATGAAAGGTCCGAACCTCTTTCGTGGATACTGGAACGACGCAGAAGCGACAGCGGACACGATCGTCGACGGCTGGCTGCAAACCGGTGACGCCGGACGCCTCGACGAGGACGGGTTCCTCTACGTGGAGGACCGCATCAAGGACATGATCCTGCGCGGCGGCGAGAACGTGTACTGCGCCGAGGTGGAAGCAGCGATCTTCGAGCACCCTGCGGTGCATGAGGTTGCCGTGGTCGGCGTGCCCAACGACCGGCTCGGTGAGGAGGTCGCAGCGGTCATCTTTCTCGAGGACGGTGAGCAGCTCGGGGTCGATGAGCTGACGGCGTTCCTCGATCCGAAGCTGGCCAGGTTCAAGATCCCGAGCCGGCTGGCCATCCTCGACGAACCACTACCCCGCAACGCCGCCGGCAAGTTTCTCAAACGCGATCTTCGCGACCGCTTCCCGAGCTGATCTCCCGACCGCTGATCACTCGAAGATCCTGGGGCTGCGGCATGAAACGTTGGTGACGCGGGGTGAGACATCTCGCACGTGACCGCGAGGAGAATTTGATGCTGGTAACGGCCCGTGCGGCATCCTCGTCGGCGTCGGTGCAATGATCTGGGCCATGTCGCGACTCCTCGTCGTCGGTGGAACATCATTCGTCGGTCGCCACGCCGTATACCAGGCGGTCGACGCCGGTCACGACGTGACCGTGTTCCACCGCGGTCATACGAACCCCGACATGCTGGCGGGCCGGATCGATCATCGTCTGGGCGATCGCGCCACCGGCGACTACTCGTCGCTCGACATCGATGAGACGTGGGACGCCGTGCTCGACGTTTCGGCCTACGTGCCGCGCCACGTCCATCAGCTCGCCGACGCCTTGGCTGCTCGCAGTGGTCACTACGTGCACGTGTCGTCGATCTCGGCCTACGACGACACTGCTCGGATCACGCTCGACGAGGACTCGCCCCTTTGGCCGGACCTCACCGAGCACACCGAGGACGTGACGGGGCAAACATACGGGCCGTTGAAGGCGATGTGTGAGCGCGCAGGGCACGAGCGGTTCGGGGAGGCGATGTCGATCGTCCGGCCGACCTACGTGTGTGGTCCGCACGACGCGACGGACCGGTTCACGTACTGGGCTCGACGGATGGCCGCCGGCGGCGACGTTGCTGCCACATCGCTCGACGCTCCGCTACAGATCGTGGACGCACGCGACCTCGGAGCGTTCCTGGTGACATGCGCAGAGAGCGCTGCCGACGGACCGTTCGACGGCGTGGGCGTGTTCGCCCCAGTGCGAGAGATGCTGATAGCGATCACTCCGGCCGACGTGGCCGTGCGGTTGGTCGAGGTCGACCGAGCCACACTCGATGCAGTCGGTGTTGGTCTGCCGTTGATTGAGCCGGAGGCCGAGCTGCCGGAGCTGAAGACCAGGCCCGGTAGGCGGGCCAAGGCAGCCGGCCTGGCCGAGCGCTCAGTGGCAGAGACGGCAGACGCCACGAGAGCCTGGGATGCTGAGCGGGGTTCTCCGCCGCTGAAGGTCGGTCCAACTGCCGAACAGGAAGCAGACCTGCTCCGCCGTCAGCTCGACGTCTGATCAGCTTGCGCCAGATCAGCTGCCGCGCTGGTAGTTCGGGGCCTCGTTCGTGATCTGCACGTCGTGTGGATGGCTCTCGGCGCGCCCCGCTGCGGTGACCCGCATGAAGCGGGACCCGGTGCGTAGCCGGTCCAGCGTCGCCGCGCCGGCATAGCCCATGCCCGACCGCAGCCCGCCGACGAGTTGGTAGACGGTCTCACTGAGCTTTCCGGCATATGCCACCCGCCCCTCGATTCCTTCTGGCACGAGCTTGTTGGTGCTGGTGCCGAGCGCGCTGCGGGCGCTGTCGGACTGGGTGCTGGCGTAGCGGTCGGCGCCCAGGCCGGCCATGGCGCCCAGTGACCCCATGCCGCGGTAGCTCTTGTAGCGGCGTCCTTCGAACAGCTCAGTTTCCCCTGGGCTCTCCTCGGTGCCCGCCAGGAGGGAGCCGAGCATCACGCATTCGGCACCAGCGGCGATCGCCTTGACGATGTCACCCGAGTACGTGATGCCGCCGTCGGCGATGATCGGGATGCCACGGCGTTTGGCCCGCTGGGCCGTGAACCAGATGGCCGACAGCTGGGGCATCCCGGCACCGCTGATGACTCGCGTCGTGCAGATCGACCCTGCCCCGACTCCGACCTTGACGGCATCTGCGCCGGCGTCGACCAGGGCGTCGATGCCTGCCTCGGTGACGACGTTGCCGGCCACCACTGGAAGGTCGGGCCATCCACCCTTGATCCGCTCTATCGTCTTGATCACACCGGCCGAGTGACCGTGGGC
>JACDHN010000021.1 GCA_013821025.1 Acidimicrobiia bacterium
CGTCGACCTGCTCAACCGTTTCATGAGCGATCGCGCCAAGATCCGCAACCGGCGGGTGACCGGCAACGACGTGCAGCAGCAGCGCGACGTCGCCAACGCCATCAAGATCGCCCGCGAGATGGCGCTCCTGCCGTACGCCCGCCGCGTGTCGTCGCAGCGCACCCGCCCGTCGCGAGACGGCGAGGGCCGCTACGACCGCGGCGAGGGTCGGGGTCGCCCAGCAGAGTCGCGCGCCGAGGCGACACCCGACGCCGCTCCCGCCCCGATCGAGGCCGAGGCCGAGGGCACCACGATCGTGACCGAGGAGGATGGAGGCTGATGGCCAGGATCATCCTGCGCTCCGATCTCGAAGGGCTCGGCAAGCGCGGCGACATCATCAACGTGTCCGACGGGCATGCCCGCAACTACTTGCTACCGAAGGGCCTCGCCATGAAGGCAACGGAGGGCGCCGCCGAGCAGGCCTCCAAGATGCGCCAGGCACGCGACGTGCGCGACCACGCCGAGCGCGAGCAGGCGCAGTCCGTGGCCTCGTCGCTCGTCGCCCACGTCATCACGGTGTCGGCCAAGGCGGGCCCCGAGGGCAAGCTGTTCGGTTCCGTCACCACGGCCGACATCGTGGCTGCCGTGCAATCCGCCACTGGCATCGTCCTTGACCGACGTGACATCGAGACCGATCCCATCAGGACCGTCGGCGAACACCAGGTCCGCGCCAGCCTGCACAGCGACGTGTCGTTCCCGATCACACTCGACGTCGTCCCCGAGTGAGCTAGCCCCGAGCTAGCCCGCGATCGACAGTTTCGCGCTGTCGGCGTCACGGGAGCAGTGACGCCAGGTCCATGTCGATGCCGATGACATCGGCGACGCGATTGAGGTCGGCGTCGAGTGCCAGAAGCGCGGCCCCGTGTCGGTGAGCGACCGAGGCGATCACGCAATCGAGCAGTCCTCGTGGCGTGACTCCTACGCGCCGGCACGCGCGGTAGATGCGAATTGCGGCGTTGGGAGGTTTTCGTGAGCCACACGTAGCCGCCGTACATCCACCAGGTTGCCGAAGATGATCATCGATCTGGCGACGCCGGTCACGGTCGGTAGACGACGCGTAGTGGTGCCATCGGCAGAACGAGAGGAGACCCGAACCTGGACAGTCACTATCTCCGATAGCTAGTATCCGAGATATGCGGTTGAGCGACGGCGTCGAGTGGGCGATCCATTGCTGCACGGTGCTCGCAGCGCTTCCCGCCGGCCAGGCGCTCCCGGCCGCCAAGCTGGCCGAGTTCCACGGCGTGCCCCCTGCCTACCTGGCCAAGCATCTCCAGGCCATCACCGGCGCCGGGATCACCGAATCGCTGCCAGGACCGCGTGGCGGATATCGGCTCGCCCGTCCGCCGGCAGAGATCTCTCTGCTCCAGGTGGTGTTGGCCGTCGACGGTGACGATGCAGCGTTCCGCTGCAGTGAGATCCGCCAGCGCGGGCCGGTCGCCGGGCCGCCCGACACCTACCGCAGACCGTGCGGCATCGCCAGGGCGATGTGGCGTGCCGAAGACGCATGGAGGGCCGAGTTGGCCTCGACGTCGATCGGCGACATGGTCGACGAGGTGCTCAACAACGTGCCAGCCGACCAGTTGGACAAAGCGACTGCCTGGATCAGCCAGGTGGACATCACGAGGAGGAACCGCAAATGAAGATCTTCCTGACGGGTGGGACCGGTGTCATCGGCACACGTGCCATTCGCGCCCTCGTCGCCGCCGGTCACGATGTGACCGCCGTCGCGCGGTCGTCGGCCAAGGCCGACGTCGTCCGGACGCTCGGCGCGTCGCCGGTCGGCGTCGATCTCTTCGAGGCCGAGGAGGTGTCGGCTGCAGTGGTGGGCCATGAGGTGGTCGTGCACCTGGCCACGAACATCCCGCCGATGTCGCGGGCGACGCGGGCGTCGGCCTGGGCCACCAACGATCTGCTCCGTACGGAAGCGGCACAGCACCTCGTCGACGCTGCACTGGCCGCCGGGGCCAGCCGCTACGTGCAGGAATCCATCTGCTTCCCGTACCGCGATCAGGGCGATGAGTGGATCGACGAGAGCAGCGAGTTGGACCACGTCGGCGCGTTCGCGTCCGCCGGTGCCGCCGAGGCGACGACGGCCCGATTCAGCGCCGCAGGCGGCCAAGGAGTGGTGCTGCGCTTCGCCCAGTTCTACGCCCCCGACAGCGATCATGTCCAGACGTTCAACGTGCTCATGAGGCGACGGATCAACCCGTTTCTCGGCGCCCCCGAGGCGTACGTGTCCTTCGTCCACGCCGCCGATGCCGGTGCCGCAGTGGCCGCTGCCCTCGCCGTGCCGGGCGGCATCTACAACGTGGGGGACGACGAACCGGTCACCCGCAGCGAAGCCGGGCGCATCGTGGCTCACGCCCTCGGCGTCGAGCCACCGCGAGCGGTTCCACGGCTGGTGAGAGCCGCCAGCCCGTCGTCGGCGAAGCTGCTGATGCGGTCTCTGCGCGTGTCGAATCGGCGATTCCGTGAGGCGAGCGGCTGGGTGCCAGCTCACCCGTCGATCCGAGGTTCCTGGCCGGCTGAGACGGCGCAATGACGACGCTACGTCGCTTGGCGCTCGTCGTGATCGCCTTCGGCAGTCTGGTCGTCGGGGCGTGGGCCCAGGTGTTTCCCCGATCGTTCTACGACGACTTCCCCGGCTTGGGCCGGGTGTGGATAGCCGTCGACGGACCGTACAACGAGCATCTCGTACGCGATGTCGGCGGCCTGAACCTGGGCCTCGCACTGGTCGCCGTCGTGGCGCTGATCACCGCCAACCTGCTCTTGGCGAGGGTGGCCGGCGCCGCCGCGCTGCTGTACGGCCTACCGCACCTGGTGTACCACGCTGCCCACGCCGACTTGTTCGACGCCACCGACGCAGTGGCCAACTTGGTGGGGCTCGCCGTGGCCGCCCTTGCGGCGCTGCTGGCTCTCGCCGCCCCCGCCCACACCCGGACTCGTTGACAACAGGCGCACCACCGGTCACGTCGCTCGCTACTGTCGGCGCCCATGCGGATCCTGCTGGTGGGCGCCGGTGGAGTTGGCTCGGCCGTCGCGGCCGTGGCTGCCCGCCGTGACTTTTTCGAGCACCTGGTCGTCGCCGACTACGACGCTGAACGAGCGGAGCGGGCCGCAGCGAGCGGCGGTGAACGCTTCTCGGCGGCGTCGATCGACGCATCGGACGAGGCTGCTGTCGGATCCCTGATCGACGCAGCGCGCTGCGACGTCGTCCTGAATGCCACGGACCCCCGGTTCGTCATGCCGGTGTTCCGTGCCGCCCTTGAGGCCGGTGCCGGGTACCTCGACATGGCGATGTCGCTGTCGACGCCGCACCCCGACCGCCCGTACGAGCAAACGGGCGTCAAGCTCGGCGACGAGCAGTTCGAGCTGGAGGACGAGTGGCGCCAGCGCGACCAGCTCGCCCTCGTGGGCATCGGCGTCGAACCCGGACTGTCCGACGTCTTCGCCCGCTACGCCGCCGACCAACTGTTCTCCGAGGTCCACGACGTCGGCGTGCGCGACGGGTCGGACCTGGTGGTCGACGGTTACGACTTCGCGCCGACGTTCTCGATCTGGACCACCATCGAGGAGTGCCTGAACCCGCCGGTGGTCTGGGAGGCAGAGCGTGGATGGTTCACCACGGAGCCGTTCAGCGAACCCGAGACGTTCGACTTCCCAGAGGGCATCGGGCCCGTGGAATGCGTAAACGTCGAGCACGAGGAGGTGCTGCTGATCCCGCGCTGGATCGACGCCCGGCGGGTGACGTTCAAGTACGGCCTCGGCGACGAGTTCATCGGCGTGCTGAAGACGTTGCACAAGTTGGGCCTCGACCGCGTCGACAAGCGCAGGGTCGGTGACCTCGAGGTGTCACCGCGAGACGTCGTGGCTGCCGGCCTACCCGACCCGGCCACTCTGGGCGACCGGATGAGTGGACGAACGTGCGCCGGTACGTGGGTCACCGGTCTCGGAACCGATGGTCGGCCGCGCGACGTGTACCTGTACCACGTGGTCGACAACGAGTGGTCAATGCGCGAGTATGGCGCCCAGGCCGTCGTCTGGCAGACAGCCGTCAATCCTGTCGTCGCCCTCGAGTTGCTCGCCACTGGCGCCTGGGAGGGCGCCGGCGTACTCGGCCCGGAAGCTTTGCCCCCCGGCCCCTTCCTCGAACTCCTCGGCGACCACGGCGCCCCATGGGGCTGTCGCGACGGTTGAATCGAGAACGGGTCAACGAGGTCTTGGTGACGCACCGTGCCCCGAGCTGGTTCCCGACGTTGCGCATCGAGGCGTCGATCGGCGTCACGAGGTCACAGCGCGACGAGCTCGAACACGAGGGGGGACAGCTGCTGGCGTTCCTCGCCGGTGACGTCGCCGAGCGACGTGTGGAGATCGCTGACCCTCGATGATCACGGGCGGTCCTTCCAGCGGAACCACTGCCCGACGATGGGCAGCCACCAGCGGCGGGTGCGGTGCAGCGGGATCGGCCGGTGGCGCAGCTCGGCAAACGACGGCAGGTCAACGTCGCCCAGCACGTGCCGGGCGAGGCGGTCGCCGAGCCAGGTGTTGAGCGCCACGCCAGAGCCGTTGCAGCCGGCGGCGTACCAGACGCCGTCGAAGCGGCCGACGTGCGGCAGTCGATCGAGCGTGATTGCGACCGAGCCGCCCCAGCGGTGGGTGATGTCGACGGCTCCGAGTTGAGGATGGATCCGGCGCATCGAAGCTGCGACGTAGTCGGTGGCGTCGGCCAGCGACGACGCCGCCAGGCTGCGTCGCCCACCGAACAGCATCCGACGGTCAGGTGTCAGCCGCCAGTAGAACAGGAACTGCTTCGTGTCGATGAAGTTGCGGCGTCGCGGACTCAGCTCATCGGCGAGCCCGGGGTCGAGCGGCTCGGTGGTCACGATGTAGCTGCCGACGGGCAAGATCCGCCGGCGCAGCGCCGGGATCAGCCCGTCGGCGTACGCATTCGTGGCCACGATCACAACCCCAGCGTCGATTGGCCCCTTCGCCGTGTCCACCACGAACCGTGAACCGCTGCGGCTGACGGACGTCGCCAGGCACTCGTCGATCACCAGGGCGCCTGCATGCCTGGCCCGTGCCGCCAGCGCCGCATGGAACTTGGCGGGGTGCAGCGAGCCGGCGCGGTCGAACACGATCCCGGCTGGGAAGGCGTTGGATCCGATCTCGGCCGGGAGCTCGGATCCAACGACGAAGCGGACGGCTTCGCCCCTGGCCAGGTGCTCGTCGGCGAGCCGGCGCAGGCGCGGTACGAGGCGCTCGGCGTGGGCCAGGTACAGCTCGCCGCAGCGCTCGTAGTCGCAGTCCAGCCCCTCATCCCTCACCATCGACTCCACTGCGTCGAACGCCTCGTTGGCGTCGGCGTACATCCGGCGCCCGAGATCGCCGTAGCGCCGCTCCAGCACCCCAGGTCCCAACTTCAGTTCGGACAGCACCATGCCGCCGTTGCGGGCGTGGGCACCCCAGCCCAGGCGGCGAGCCTCGACCACGGCGACCGAGAGCCCGGCGACGGCCAGCGTGCGAGCGGCCGCCAGGCCCCCGTAGCCGGCCCCGATGACGACGACGTCGGCGCTTCGGGGCGGCGTCACGTCGCCCTTCGACGGCGGGTCGATCTGCTCGTGCCACAGCACGTGTTCAGTCATGTCGGTCACGGTGTAACACCCATGGTGTCCACTTGGGCCTGTCCACAGCGGCCCACAGGATGTCGGTAGCGTTCCACAGGGTTGCTCACAGCCTTATGGTCCTTACTGCCCACAGGGGGGAACTGAGAAGGTAGTCAGCTCATGGTCGCAGAGCGAGACGAGCCCTCCCGGCGGCGCAGCGATGGCCGCGCTCCACCGCACAACCTCGACGCCGAGGCGTCCGTGCTGGGCGCCATGCTGCTGTCTCGCGACGCCGTCGACGCGGTCACCGAGTTCGGGCTCAAGCCGGGCGATTTCTACCGTCCGGCCAACCAACACATCTTCGACGCCATCGGCTCGCTCTACACGTCGGGCGAGCCTGTCGACACCATCACGGTCGCCGACGCCCTACGCCGTGAGGACTTGCTCGACAGCGTCGGTGGTACCGAGGCTCTGCATCAGTTGCAGAACGCCACGCCGGCCATCTCGAGCGCCAAGCACTACGCCAAGATCGTCACCGACACGGCCACGCTTCGGCGCCTGATCCGAGCAGCCAGCGACATCGCCGAGATGGCCTACAGCGGCCCCGACGATGTCACCAAGACCGTCGACCAAGCCGAGCAGAAGGTGTTCGAGATCGGCGATGAGAAGGCCGCCGACACGACGAGGGCGATGACTGACCTGATCTCTCAGGGGATGGACCTGTTGGAGGAGCGATACGAGCGAGGAGTCTCGATCACCGGCGCCCCCACCGGGTTCCACGACCTCGACGATCTGCTGGCCGGCCTGCAGCCGTCCACGCTCAACATCGTCGGTGCCCGTCCGGCCATGGGCAAGACGGCGTTTGGCCTCGGCATCGCCGTCAACATCGCCCAACAGCTGCACCAGCCAGTGCTCGTCTTCTCGCTCGAGATGGGACACGACGAGCTGACCCAGCGCATCCTGGCCAGCGAGGCACGCGTCGACTCCAAGCGCATTACCACCGGCAACCTCAGCGAGAGCGACTGGGCCAAGATCGGCCAGGCCATCGGCCGCCTCGAGGTGCCGCTGTTCCTCGACGACAATCCTCGCGTCACGGTGATGGAGATCCGTGCCAAGGCCCGGCGGCTGAAGGCTCGGCACGGCAGTCTGGCGCTGATCGTCATCGACTACCTGCAGCTGATGAGCACGGGCGGTGGCGCCGAGAATCGCCAGCTCGAGGTCAGCGAGATCAGCAGGAACCTCAAGGTGTTGGCCCGCGAGCTGGAGACGCCGATCCTGGCCTTGAGCCAGCTCAGCCGCAACCTCGAGTCCCGGTCCGACAAGCGCCCGATGCTCTCAGACCTACGCGAATCGGGTTGCCTGGCAGCCGGAACGCGACTTCTCCGAGCCGACACGAACGCCGAGGTGACCCTCGGAGAGCTCGTCGAGACTGGTGAGCGGGACGTTCCGGTGTGGAGCCTCGATGAGCAATGGCGCCTCGTCCCCGCCACCTTGACGCACGCATTCCCGTCAGGCGTCAAGTCCGTGTTCCGCATGCGGCTCGCATCCGGCCGGCTGATCGAGGCCACCGAGAACCATCGATTCCGCACGGTGGACGGCTGGGTGTCTCTCGATCGGCTTGAGATCGGGAGTCGACTCGCAGTTCCTCGGCGCCTCGACGGCCCCGAGCACGTAAAGCCCATGGACCCCGACGAGATCGTCCTCCTCGCTCATCTTCTCGGCGATGGTTGCGTGCTCGCACGCCAACCGGTGCACTACACGAACGCAGATCCGGCAAATCTCGATGTCGTCGAGCGGGCTGCATGTCGTCGTTTCGGCATCACAGCCCGTCGGGTCCAACAGAGTCGGTGGTGGCACTCATACCTCCCCTCGCCGCACCACCTCACTCATGGTCGACGGAACCCGATCGCAGCGTGGTGGGACGGGCTCGGGCTGCACGACCTGCGGAGCTGGCAGAAGTTCATCCCCGATCCGGTGCACGCCTTGCCTCGAGAGCAACTTGCACTGTTCCTACGACACCTGTGGGCGACGGACGGCTCGCTGACGATTACGCGTTCGGGCGCCCCGGTACGCCTCTACTACTCCTCGACCAGCCGTCGACTCATCGACGGGCTTCAGCAGCTCCTGTTGCGATTCGACATCCAGAGCCGCGTTACCACGGTCATGAAAGGCGAGTATTGCCCCAACTACCAACTCCGCATCGACGGCGTCGAGCATCAACGCCGGTTCTTGACAAGGATCGGGGTGCACGGCACCCGAGGCGGAAAGGTGCCGGAATGCCTTGCACTGCTCGATGGGCGGGTGGCAAATCCCAACGTCGACACGATTCCGCAGACGGTCCGGCCGTGGGTGATCGATGCCCTCGCCCGGGCTGGGATGTCGCACCGCGCCCTCGCTGAGGCGATCGGCGAACTGTACTGCGGGAGCTACATGCTCGGAAGCGAGCGTCGGCCTCGCGAGATGCGACGTCAGAGACTCGGTCGGATCGCCGACGCGCTCGAAAGCAAGGTCCTCGCGGCGCTTGCCGATTCGGACGTGTTGTGGGATCGAGTCGTGTCGATCGAGCCGCTGGGTGAGCAGCCCGTCTTTGACGCCACGGTGCTCACAACCCACAACTTCGTCGCCAACGGCGTGATGGCTCACAACTCGCTCGAACAGGATGCCGACGTCGTCATGTTCCTGTACCGCGACGAGGTGTACGACCGCGATTCACCCGACAAGGGCTCGGCCGAGGTGATCGTGGCCAAGCACCGGTCTGGGCCCATTGGATCGAAGAGGCTCGTGTGGTTGGCCCAATCGACCAGATTCGAGAACGCTGCCCGCCGGGCCGACATCTGATGTTCCTCGGCGAGGACCTGCTGGCGTGGCTCGTGCTGGCCCTCGGTGGCGCGCTTTTCGTCGGGAACATCGCAGCCATCGTGCGCCCGCCCACTGGGTCGGAGGCGCGATCCGAAGGCGACCTGGAGCGGGCTCCCGTGGCCAGGAGCCTGGTCATGGGTCTCGTCGGGCTAGTAGCCGCGGTGTGGGCCCTGGCGTCACTGATCGTCGGCTGAGTCGGCGAGTGCCCACCCTCTGGCCGCGAGCACGGCAGTAGCATCGGCGGGCAATGAGCTCGGTCCTGACGGGGCGACGGCGGCCCTGGGCCCGCGACGTCGAGGACCAGCACGAAGTCGAGCGCTCGGTCCGGTGGTCGTCTTCGGATCTCGCCGAACGGGTAGCGCTCGTCGCTGCCCTGGCGCCGATCGTTGTGGCAGTCGTACGAGCCGCGCTCACCGGCTGGATGCCCTTGTTCGACGCCGGGTACTTCATGGTGCGGTCCCGCGATGTGTTCACGGAGCACCATCCGCTGCTCGGTGCCTGGTCGATGGGATCGAGGGCGATCGGGACGTCGCTGAACAACGTCGGGCCGATGCAGCTCGATCTGCTGGCACCGTTCACGAAGGTGTTCTCGTACTGGGGCACGGCACTCGGCACGGGTTTGATCAACGCCGGTGCCGTGATCGGGGTGTGGGCGGTGGCGCGGCGGCTGTTCGGCAGCCGTGGTGCCGTAGGGGCGATGATCGCCACGCTGTGCCTCGAGGCGACGATGGCGAGCTGGATGCTGATCGAGGCCCGTCAGCAGCTCGCCCTGCTGCTCCCGCTGTGGTGCCTGCTGTGGTTGACGGCGGCGATGTGGACGGGCGCCGTGTGGTCGCTGCCATGGACGGTGTTCGTCGCCAGCTTGATTGCGCAGACCCACTTCTCGTTCGTGTACCAGGCCGCGGCGGTCGTCCTCGCCGGCTCGGTCGGGTTCGTCCTCGCTGCCCGCAGCGGCGGACGGCCTCCCCGCCTATGGCGGGCGATCGCGGTGTCGTCGGTGGTCGGGTTCGTGTGCTGGGCGCAGACGTTGTGGGACCAGTTCTTCGGTACCGGCAACCTGCTGCGAGTACTTGCGAAGGGCGGCACTGGCGCCGAGGCGGTGGGATTCTCGTCCGGCGCTCAGTACGTGGCCGGGTCGACCCTGGCACCTCCGTTCTGGACGCCCGGGTACATGGGCAGGTACCTGCGTCCGGCCGACGACATCATCTCCGCACGGGCGGCGTGGTTCACCATCGTGGTGTGGCTCGTCGTGTTGGCAGCCGTCACGATGATCGGGCGCCGCCTCGGTCGCCCGCCCGTCGTCGCCATGGGCGTGATCGGTGCCAGCGTGTTGACAGCAGCTGTGTACGCGGCGGCCAAGATCCCGACAACGGAGTTCGGCATCGTCGCCTACAACTACTACTGGATGTGGCCGATCGGTGTGTTCGTGACCACCGCCGCTGTGGCCGGCGTGCTGTCACTCCCGCTCTTGAGGATGTCGCTGCGCTCGTCGGCGGCGGTGCTGGTTGGCGCCGTCGGCTGCGTCGTGCTGGCGCTCCCCGTGTTGCGCCCGGTCAACTACCTGCCCGAGACCGCCGACGAGGCAGACGCGGGTGCTCGCGTGGGCGACCCCTTACTGACGCAGTTCGCCGACTCGCTTGAGCGGCTGGACGTGACGGGTCCGCTCGTGATCGACCGCACCCGGGAGACCCACACGAACTACTTCCCGTACACCATGCTCACCGAGCTACAACGGGCGGGTATCGAGTTCACCTTCCCGGCCGATGACGTGAGCCGCGATCGATTCGGGCGGAGTCGGTGCGAGGACGGCAGGTCTCCTCACCGGCTGATCCTCGCCGACGGTGAGGCGTCATTGAAACCAGCCTTTGGCGAAACGGTGCTGGCGCAGGTCAATGGCATGACGGATGCCGAGCAGGCAGACCTGGCCGCGCTCCAGGCCGAGTTCGGAGAACGGATCCGCGACGGCACGGTGTTCGTCGATGTCTCAGGCATCCGGTACTTCGACTCGGTCCCGGACCCCACGCTGTTACGCGTGCTCGAGGAGGAGTCCGAAGCGCCGGCCGAGGGCTTGGCTCGCTACCTCGCCAACTGGCGCGTGTTCGACGTGGTGACGGTGCCCGACGAGCTCGAGCCCGACTTCCGGCGCTGGAGAGTCTTGGAGGACCGGTTGACCTTCGACCGGGTGGCGATCTTCCTCGGTCCGAACCTGATCACGCCGACCGACGCCTGCGAGACCGTGGAGCCCGGCGTCGTTCCGATCGGCGAGTAACGGCTTATGGTCGTGAGATGAGTGAGTTCGAGACCGCCGAGGCGGCCGTGCAGGCGGCGCTCGACGCCGGCGCCAGCTATGCCGACGCCAGGATGATGCATCGCCGCTACGAGTCGATGACGGCACGAAACGGTGAGATCGAGGACCTCAGCCAGGACGAAGACCTCGGCATCGGCGTGCGGGCACTGGTCGGCTCGGGCTGGGGTTTCTACGCCGCCCCCGACTTGTCGGACGCCGCGGCTCGCAACGTCGGTGAGCAGGCGGCGCAGATCGCCCACGCCAGCGCCCGCGTCGCCGCCCGTCAGACGGAGCTGATGCCTGGCGAAGTGGCGAGCGGCTCGTGGTCCAGCGACTGCCAGATCGACCCGCTCGGCATCTCCCTGGCCGACAAGGGCAACCTGCTCGCCGGCGCCACCGGCACCATGCGAGAGCACGGCGCCGACATCGCAGAAGGGCTGTACCAGATCTGGGACACGAGGAAGTGGTTCGTGTCGAGTGAGGGGCACCGCATCGACCAACACATCCGCGAGTGCGGCGCCGGCATCTCGTCGACGGTGATCGGTGACGGCGAGACCCAGCGCCGCTCGTACCCGGCGGCGAGGGGCCAGTACGGCACGAGGGGCTGGGAACTGGTGGACGAGCTGGACCTGCCCGGCAATGCCGCTCGCGTCGCCGAAGAGGCGAGGGCGCTGCTGGCGGCCCCACAGTGCCCGGCCGGGGAGACGACCCTGATCCTCGGCGCCGAACAACTGGCGTTGCAGATCCACGAGTCTGTCGGCCACGCCATCGAGCTCGACAGGATCCTCGGGTGGGAGGCGGCGTTCGCCGGAACGTCGTGGCTCGATCTGGCGCAGCTCGGCTCGCTGCAGTTCGGATCGGAACTGATGAACATCACGATCGATCCCACGATTCCGGGGGCACTGGGCTCGTTCGGGTTCGACGACGAGGGCACGATGGCCGCTCGACGTGACGCCGTACGGGACGGGCGTTGGGTCGGCGTGCTTGCGGGGCGGGATTCGGCGTCTGTTGCGGGGCTCGAGTACGCCGGCAGCGTCCGTGCCGACGGCTGGTCCCGACTGCCGATGGTCCGCATGACGAACGTCGGCCTCGAGCCGGGCCCGCACACCCTCGACGAGATCATCGCCGCCACGGACGACGGCATCTTCATGGAGACCAACCGGTCGTGGTCGATCGACGACCGACGGCTGAACTTCCAGTTCGGCTGCGAGGTCGGCTACGAGGTGAAGCACGGCAAGCTCGGGCAATTGCTGCGCAACCCCACGTACACAGGTATCGGTCCGCAGTTCTGGCGCTCGATGGACATGCTGTCGTCCGACATCGTGGCGTGGGGCACGCCCAACTGCGGTAAGGGACAGCCAGGCCAGATCGGCCACACCGGCCACCCGTCGGCGCCGGCCCGCTTCACCGACGTTCGCGTTGGGGTACGGGCGTGAGTGAGAGCAAGCGAACGCCGAGGGATCGCGATGAGCTCGCCATCGCCGAGCAGGTGCTGGAGGTGGCCAGCGCGGCCGCATCGGGCGCCGACATCGAGGTGGCAGCCGACCGCACTCGCCTAGCGCTGTCTCGGTTCGCCAACTCGGGCATCCATCAGAACGTTGCCGACGACACGCTGACCGTGCGTGTCCGGCTCCACGCCGCCGGTCGGACGGCTTCGGGCTCGTCCACGCTGACGAACACCGACGGACTGCGGGCGCTCGTCGAGCGCTCCGTGCAGGCCGTCGGTGTCGCCCCCGTCGACCCCGGCTGGCCCGGTCTGGCACCCGTGAGCCCTGCCCCCGACGTCGCTCCAGTCGACGTCGCCGCCGGTGATGCGACGCCCGGCGACCGTGCCGAGCGGATCCGGGCGTTCGTCGACGCCGCCGGTGGCCTCGAGACGGCCGGCTATTGCCGCACCTCCCACTGGACGGGGGCGTTCGTGAACTCGGCCGGCCAATCGATCCGCGGTGAGAGCGCCGAGGTCGGCATGGATGGCATCGCCCGTCTCGCCGGCACTGACGGCGTCGCGAGGAAGGCATCGTCCCGCCTGGCCGACATCGACGGCGGCGTGCTCGGTGCCCGGGCCGCGGCCAAGGCCCGCGCCGCCGCCGATCCCGTCGAGCTGCCGCCAGGGCGCTACGAGGTGGTGCTGGAGCCGACAGCCGTGTCCGACGTGCTGCAGAACCTGGCGGTGTATGGGTTCAACGGCAAGATGGTTGCCGACGGCCGGTCGTTTGCGGAGGTGGGTGCCGATCAACTCGACCCTTCGGTCACGCTCGTCGACGACGCGCCAGGAGTCGGATCGAGCCATGACCTCGACGGCACGCCCCGCCAGCGGCTCGTGCTCGTGGATCGCGGGACGACTGTGGCGGTGGCCTACGACCGGCGCACGGCTGCCGAGGCCGGCGCCGAGTCGACAGGTCACGCCACCGGCATGACGTCGTGGGGAGCCTTCGCTGCGCACCTCGGGCTGAAGCCCGCCGCCGGGACCGGCCACGAAGACTTCGCAGCCGAGGTGGACGGCCCGGTGGCCGAGGCGGCGACGGCGGCGCTCGTCGCCAACGTCGAGCGGGGCGTGCTTGTCACCGACCTCTGGTACACCCGGGTGCTCGACACGAAGTCACTGGCGATCACCGGCCTGACGCGCAACGGCGTGTGGTTGATCGAGGATGGCGAGGTGACCCAGCCGTTGTCGAACTTCCGGTTCACCCAGTCGTACCGTGACGCCTTGGCGCCGGGAGCCGTACTGGGCATCGGCGGCGTCGCCGAGCCGCAACCCGACTCGTGGGTCTCTGCTCGTTGGACGGCACCGGCACTCCATCTGGCGAGTTGGAACTTCACGGGCGGCGCCTCCGGCTGACGACACGCCTCGCATCGGGAACAGTGAGCGCTGGATGCCGATATCGGCTCTTGGCGTCACACTTCGCGTGGCCGAGCGGAACAGTGAGCGCTGGATGCCGACATCGGCTCTTGGCGTCACACTTCGCGTGGCCGAGGGCGGGCTGCTTTCCGGTAGAAATCGCTCATGGACGGTCACGTGCGCGCCTACCTCGATCGGCTGGGCGTCATCCCTGAGCCGCCGTCGATCGACGCCCTGCGACGCCTGCATCGCGCCCA
>JACDHN010000022.1 GCA_013821025.1 Acidimicrobiia bacterium
GTCCCGCACCGTGCCCGAGAACAGCACCACAGCGCCACAATCAGGGCGAACGGCCCACTCGTACGCCTCGCAGATCGGGAGCGCAGCGTGCACCAACGTCAGCCAGTTGTCGCCTTCCACCGGAGCCTGCACGTTCGTGAGCGTAGCCGTGTGGCGCCTTTGCGAGACCGGGATGAGAGGCGATGACAACTGCCAGTGAACGCTCACTAGGCTCTCGACTTCGTGGAGAGCATCCCACCACCGCACGAGCGATCGTGGCGGCATCCGTCCGAGCTCCCGCCTCCTGCACCTGAGAACTCGACCAGCGGGCTGCGCGCTCTGGCCACGGTCACCGGCCTCTGCGGTCTCGTCCTGGTGGCCGTTGTAGTCCTCGCTGTCACGCCGTCGAGCTCGCGAGTCACCGTGAGCGGCTCGTCGCCTTCCGCCGTCGTGCGCGCCAACGTTGCCGGTGTGAGCAGCGTCTCGAGCCGCGACACGACGACCAGCGTCGTCATCGTGCGGGTGGCCGACGCTGACGCCGCGACCGGCGGTTACACGGCGATCACCGTATGGCTCTCAGACGACGAGCCAGCCGATGCGCTGATGATGACCGAGGTGGCCGATGTGGCCATCGTGCGACTGATCGACACCGATGTGGCCCGGACAGCCGAGTACGTCCAGTTCGAGTTGGCCGGCGACGCTCCCGACGCCGATGACCCGGTCGTGGTGGCGATGGACGACCCCGTCGAGGTGACGCTGGGCTCCGTTGCCTCGCTCGGGGCGGAACCAGGCACGCTCGTCACCGATGAGGACGGTGAACTCGTGGCCGTCTGTGACGAGCAGGGCGCCCCGCGGTCGGTGGTCGTGGACGAAGCGTTCAGCGGTGATGTCGTCGTCACCGGTTCCGGAGCCAGCGGCGCAGAAGACTGAGTCCCGCCGCCGCAGCGACGGCTATGCCCGACGTCATGGCGCCGAGCGACAACTCCTGGCGACGCTTGGGCGTGATCATCGTCCACCATTTCGCCTCTGTGCCTTCGACGTACGCCTGTTCGTTCGTGACGGAGGGTGACCAGCCGTGCGCCTTGAGCCGGTCGTTGGCGACGAGCCACGGCGAGCGAGTGTAAGGCCGCAGTCCTGGCGGGATGGGCCCCCGCTGGAAGCGCCATCGCAGCGCTGACCAGACCTCGGACACCCGCTCGGGCAGCTTCAGCTTCCAGCCCGATCCCCTCAGTTCCCGCACTCGCTCGCCGGCCACCCACCCGTCGGGGGCGACGTTGAACACGCCGTCGAGGCGCTGCTCCACGCCGAGCGACACGGCCGACACGACGTCGTCGAGGTGCACGAACTGAGCCGGCGGATCGTCCTCGCCGAATCGCTGACCGAACCCGGCGGCCA
The DNA here is from genome assembly GCA_013821025.1 of Acidimicrobiia bacterium. GTDB lineage: Bacteria > Actinomycetota > Acidimicrobiia > Acidimicrobiales > Ilumatobacteraceae > JACDHN01. The sequence goes on from JACDHN010000022.1 coordinate 1,375, forward strand.
GCGCCCTGGCAAGTGTCGACGATTCCGTGGCGTCCATGGTGACGACAGGACGAAGCACGGTCGTCGTGCGCCCTGGCGCGTCCCGGCGCCACTGATCCACGAGCGCCTCGGCCGTAGCCAGCTGCCGGGCGAACACGAACTCCACGTCTGGGCGCAGCACTGCCTCCTCGGTCAGCGGGATGGGGTTGTTCGGGTAGGCGCCGTACACCATCGCCGACGAGACGAACACGACGTGGGCAGCGCCGGCGGCGGTGGCCCGGTCGAGCATCGCCACTGCGCCCTCGGTGACGCTCTGGCGTCTGAACGCCCTGGCATCGTGGTCGCCGCTGGCCAGATGGACGACCACATCGGCGACGCCACCGTCTTCCTCCGGGACCATCGTGCTCAAGTTGATGCCAGTACGTTCGTCGAGACAGCTCCGGACCCGGCGGCCGAACTCACCATCGGCTCCGGAGAGCAGCACCGTCATCGGCGCCTCGATCGGCATGGCGCCGACGTTACCTGCCCGGTTCCGGAGGACTCCCGTAGCATCAACGCCATGGCCGAAGGTTCCACCCCCGACCGTGGCGCTGACGACGACAACCCGTTCCAGGGCATCCCGATGTTCTCCGAGATCGCCAAGGCGATGGCCGGTCAGGGCCCGCTCAACTGGGACGCGGCGCGCCAGTTCGCGCTGATGGCGGCGGCCGGCGGCGAGTCAGAGCCCAACGTGGATCCTGCCGTCCGGCTGGCGTACGGCGACCTGTCGCGCATCGCTGCGATGCATGTGGCCGATGTGACTGGGTCCGAGCTCGATCCACCTGAGCTCAACGTCGTGACCCGTGCGCAATGGGCCACCCAGACCCTCGACGCCTATCGCCATCTCTTCACGGAGATGGCCACCTCGCTCGGTCGCGGTCAGGGCGACGCGATGTCGCTTTTCGAGCAGGATCCCGACGAGCCCGACGGCCCTGGCGCCGAGGACCCGATGTTCAAGATGCTGGCCGGCTTCAACAAGTTGATGGCGCCGGCGCTCATGGGCATGTCCGTTGGCTCGATGGTCGGCAGCCTGGCCCGCAGGGCGTTCGGCATCTACGACCTGCCGATCCCCCGCCAACCCCGCACCCTCTCGCTCGTCGCTACCACCATCGACCAGTTCGCCAGCGATTGGAGCCTCGAACGCGACGAGATGCGCCTGTGGGTCGTGACGCACGAGCTGACCGGGCATGCCCTGTTCTCCGCCCCGCACATCAGCGAGCGTGTCGCCGGCCTGGCGCGACGCCACGCCGGCGCCTTCCGGCCAGACCCCTCGGCCATCACCGACACGCTCGGCGGCGTGAACGCCGACGACAACCCGATCGAGGCCTTGCAGCGGGCGTTCAGCGATCCTGAGATCCTGCTCGGAGCCGTGCGATCGCCCGAGCAGCATGCCCTGGCGCCCGAGCTCGACGCCGCCGTTGCAGTCGTCGTCGGCTATCTCGACTGGGTGGTCGACGCCGTCTCCGCCCGCGTCGTCGGAGGCGATGCACTCTCGATCGCCGAGGCCGTGAGACGACGCCGAACCGAGACATCCCGCGAGGATGTGTTCGTGGAGCGGCTGCTCGGCATCCGCCTCGGTGTGGAACAGGTGACGAGGGGCAAGGCGTTCGTGCAGGGCGTCGTCGACCGCGGCGGTGAGGCCGCACTGACGCCGTTGCTGGCCCGCTCCGACTCGTTCCCCACTCCCAACGAGGTCGACGCCCCTGGTCTGTGGCTCGCCCGGCTCGAGCACACCGACCCCCCAGAGTCCTGAGCCGCAGCCCCACCTCAGACCGGCTACGTGTGCCGGCGCGGGGGTGGAGGTGGCGGCACCGCTGGCGCTCTTCTGCTGGCTCGGCTCGGTGCTCGGCGGCGTGACCGGGTGGGCAGGCGGCGTGGTAACCGCTTCGCCACAGCGTTGCGGGCGTTGGTCACCCGTGACGGCACGGATCGTACGCCGGCCAGGTAGTTGATGAGCGCCACGCCGGTGATGACGCTGGCGAGGAGAAAGCCGATCTGGCCGGGGATGGCGACGATCACCGGGATCAATCCGGCTGCGGCCCACCCGAGCTGGAAACGCGTCTCGAAGAGGGCGAACGCTCGCCCGTGTCCGGCAGCGGGCATCTCCCGCTGGACGATGGCCTCGAAGCCGAGACGGCCCACCGAGGCCGACATGTTGACGGCGACGGCAAGCGCGATCCCCGCTGGCACCCCTCCCAGCAATGCGGCGACAACGCCGACGATGGTGCCGAGCGACAATGCGCCGATGATCATCACCTCCTCCGACACCACTTTGCGCAGTCTCGGCGCGATGGCGTTGCCGGCCATGACACCGAACGCCGACAACCCGACAGCGAGGCCGAACAGCTTTGTGCTGCCGTCACCCTGGTCTCGCAGCCAGAACGCCAGGTGGAAGAACATGAAGCCGACGGCGCCGCGCAGCATCATCATCGCCACCCCTGCCAATTGCAGGCCCGAGGCGCGCAACCGCAGCTGCTGGCTCGGCGTCGGGGCGGTGTTCACGACGCGGTCGTGCGCCAGTCGAGAGGCCGCGAGCAGCCCGGCGCCGAACAGCAGAGCGCTGTACACGAGCGTCGCAGTCGGGCCGGAGGTGACCTGCAGCAGGGCGGCCGGAATCACGGCCACGAACCCGACGAGGCCGGCGATCAGACCCAGTTTCGAGTTCGCCTCCACCAGCTCAGACTCACTCCGCACGACCGACGGCACGAGCGCCGACTTCGACACGGTGTAGGTCTTCTGCAACACGAGCGCCGAGAACACGAGCGGGAACAGCGCCAAGGAGTCCACGTAGCTGGCGATCAGCAGCGACAGCACGATGCGCAGTGCAGCGACGATCTGGATGACCAACCGTCGCCCGCCGGCGGCGCGGTCGATCACTGGGCCGACGAGGGGGGCGATCACGAGGAACGGGGCGAAGCTGATGACGAGGAACAGCAGCACCTTGCCGCGGGCGGCGCCGGGGTCGATGCTGAAGAACAGCGAGTCGGCAAGTGCCACGATCATCGCCGCGTCGCCGCCGATCATGGCGGCGTGCGTGGTGGCCAGCCGGCGGAACTTCGAAGCCGGCACCGTCGCCGCTGCCGGCGATCGCCCAGACGCTGCGCCGCTCAGCCGTTCCACCGGGCCGATGCTACGCACCGGCGACCAGCCCACCCGTTCCAGGTCGGGGCGGCATCGCCGGCGCAGTTCGTCGGGGTCAGGCCCGTTCGTACTTGTAGCCGAGGCCTCGGATGGTCACGATCCGCGTCGGCACGGCAGGGTCCGGTTCGATCTTGGACCGCAGCCGCTTGATGTGCACATCGAGCGTCTTGGTGTCGCCCACGTAGTCACTACCCCACACTCGGTCGATGATCATCTCCCGGGGGAGCACGCGCCCGGCGTTGGCCAGCAGCACGCGCAGCAGCTCGAACTCCTTGAGCGGGAGGGTCAGCGGCTCTCCGGCCAAGGCCACCGTGTGCTCGTCGGGGTCGAGCACGACATCGCCGACGGCGAGGCCGCCGGGTCCGAGATCGCCTGCGCCGTCGCCGGGGGCTCGGCGCAGCACGGCCCTGATGCGGGCCACCAACTCGCGGATGCGGTAGGGCTTCGTGACGTAGTCGTCCGCTCCGACCTCGAGCCCCACGACGGTGTCGATCTCGCCGCCCTTGGCCGACACCATGATGATCGGCACCTGGGACACCTTGCGGATCTGGCGGCACACGTCGATGCCGCTGATGCGGGGCAGCATCACGTCGAGCAGCAGCACGTCGGGCTTGACCGCTTCGAAACGCTCCAGCGCCTGCACCCCGTCCGTGGCCACCTCGACGTTGAACCCCTCCCGTTTGAGGCCGATCATCAGCGCCTCGACGAACGACATCTCGTCCTCGACCACCAGCACCGTTGGTGTGCTCACTGGCGGACGCCTTGCTGACGGAGCGCTTCGACGCGGCTCGATGTCGGGATGCGTAGGACGAACGTGGACCCCTCCCCCTCCCGGGACGAGACGAGCACCTCACCACCATGGTTGTCGGCCACGTGGCGCACGATCGAAAGCCCGAGTCCGGTGCCGCCGGTGTCGCGGCTGCGCGCCCTGTCGACCCGGTAGAAGCGCTCGAAGATGCGGTCGTGGTCGCGGGCCGGGATGCCGATGCCCCGATCGGCCACCATCATCTCCATGAAGCCGTCGTCGGCGCGCACGCGGACCTGCACCTCGCCGCCAGGCTCGCTGTATTTGACGGCGTTCTCCACCAAGTTGCCCAGCGCCGACACGAGCTGGCGCCGGTCGCCGACGACGGCCGCACCCTTTGGGATGTCGAGCACCTCGACGTGGATGTTGCGTTGCTCACCGATCTGGCGGGCGCGGGAGATCGACTCGGCGATCACGTCGGCCACATCGACCCGTTCTCGCACCAGCGCCTCGCCCATCTCGATGCCGGCCAGCTCGAGCAAATCGTCGATGGTGCGGGCGGCCCGGTGCGCGTCCTCCACCATCCGTTCGGCGACGCGGTCGATCACCTCCGGATCGGTCTCGCCCACGAGCGTCTCGGCCAGCACTGCGAGTGCCCCGACGGGCGTCTTCAGTTCATGGCTGATGTTGGCAACGAAGTCGGTGCGCACAGCGTCGATGCGGCGACGTTCGCTCTCGTCCTGTATCGACGCCAGGGCCCCGCCGCCAGGCAGCGGCGAAGAAGCGACGGCGATGGAGCGGCGCGGCGGGCCGTACAGCTCGAGCACCTGGCGGGCGTGCTCGCCGACCAGTGCCTGCTCCAGCAGCGGCTCCATCATGGCGTCGAGCAGCACACCGGCATGCGTCCCGCCGAACGTGGTGGCCCACGGGTTGCGGTAGACCGTCGCCCGGTCGGGAGCCACGATGACGATCCCGATCGGCAGTTGGTCGAGCACCTGCACGTAATCGGGCCACGGCGGCGCTGGACGTTCGGGCTGGAGCGCGGCCTGTGTCGCCGGCGTCGCCCGTGTGGTGTCGCCGAGGCGGCGGGCGATGATCAGGCCGATGGTGATCCCGGCGAGCGCACAGCTGATTGCAGCGATCGCGATCGTCACGTGCAGGATCCTGTGGCGGTCGTCGCCTTCGCTGCGAGCTTCCTAGTCGATGTCACTCGCCGCCTGTCGCGTCGCATGGCGAACGGCACCCATCTGCTCTCGCACCCAGCCAGTGACGACGAACTGCGTTCGCTCGCCGATGTTCACCGCGTGGTCTCCGATTCGCTCGTAGAAACGGGCCACGATGGCGAGCTGCACCGCCACTTGGAGATCGATCTTCGTCATCTGGTGCGACTCGAAGATCGCTTGCACGAACTCTCGCTGCAGACCGTCGAGATAGCCGTCCATGTCGTCGATCGCCGCCGCCCTGGCAGCGTCACTCGACAGGTAGGACTCTGTGGCTTCCTTGAACAGCTGCGTGGCCTGGTCACCCATCTTCTGGATGATGCCCCGCAGCTTGGGATCCAGGTCGTGGCCATAGATGCGGCGGGCGGCCTTGCACAGGTTCGTGGTGAGATCAGCCGACCGTTCGACCTCGGCGATGATCCGCAGTGCGGCGACCACCTGGCGAAGGTCGGAGGCCACCGGTGCCTGCAGCGCCAGCAGCGAGTAACAGCGGTCCTCGAGATCGATCGAGGCGGCATCGATGGCGTCGTCGGCGAGGATCATGTACTCGGCGCCCTCGAGGTCCTGGCTCAGGAGGATCTCGGTGGCACGAGGAATGTTCTCGGTGACCGTGGCGCCGAGCTTGGCGATCTCGGCGCGGACTTGGTCGAGCGCGTGGTGAAAGCTTGGCCGAAGGTCGCTCTCGGCCGCCTCCTCTTGCACGCTGATCCCTGCGTCGTTGCTCATCAGCCGTACCTCCCGGGGGCTGCGCCCCCGCACCCCATCGCCGTCCGGCTCACTGGCGTTCGCTCGGCCAGCCGGCTGAACTCGCTTCGCTCGCTCATCCAAACCTTCCTGTCACGTACTGCTCGGTGCGTTCGTCGTCGGGGTTGGCGAAGATCTTCTCGGTCGGGTTGAACTCCACCAGCCGCCCCGTGCGGCGGTCGCTTTCGGGGTTGAGCTCGGTGGTGAAGAACGCCGTGCGGTCGCTCACACGAGCGGCCTGTTGCATGTTGTGGGTCACGATGACGATCGTGTACTCGCGCTTGATCTCCTGCATCAGCTCCTCGATGCGGGCGGTGGCGATCGGGTCGAGTGCCGAGCACGGCTCGTCCATCAGGATCACCTCCGGGTCGACGGCGATCGCACGTGCGATGCACAGCCGCTGCTGCTGGCCGCCCGACAGGCTCAAACCCGAGGCGTCGAGGCGGCTCTTCACCTCGTCCCACAGCGCCGCCCCCTTGAGCGCCCGCTCGACGACCTCGGTCAGCTCCTGCTTCTTCTTGACGCCGGCGAGTCGGGGGCCGTAGGCAACGTTGTCGAAGATGCTCTTGGGGAAAGGGTTCGGCTTCTGGAATACCATCCCGATGCGACGCCGCACCTCGGTGGCGTTGACTGCCGGGTCATAGAGGTCGATGCCGTGGTAGTACACCTTGCCCTCGACCCTGGCGGTTTCGATGAAGTCGTTCATCCGGTTGAGGCAGCGCAACACTGTGGTCTTGCCACACCCCGACGGGCCGATGAAGGCCGTGATCTCGTGCCGGCGGATCTTGATGGTGGCGTCGCGCACCGCCAGGAAGTCGCCGTAGTACACACCGAGCGCCTCGAGGTCGTATACGGAGACGGCCTCGTCGGAGACGGCGGCGGCGTCACCGCTGTCGAGCGTCCTGGCGGCGAAGGAGATCCCGGTGTCCTGTGGGCCAGCACCCGATTCGTCGGGGGACATGTCCGTCTCCTTGGTGGATGTCGAGCTGAGCGGTCTCTGGTCGGTCACGGTAGTCAGTCCTCGTTCGATGTGGTGACAGCGCGTACTGCCAATGCGCCGCGGACGTGGATGGTGGGCGTCATGTCCCGGTGCGCTTCTTCTCGAAGCGGTTGCGCAGCACGATCGCCGCGGCGTTGAAGAACAGCACCAGCACCAGCAGCGTCAACCCGGCGGCCGCTGCGCTGTTGGCCCACGTGGTCTCAGAGCCCGGCGGCGCCGATCGGCCCGACCAGGCGAAGATCAGCATCGGTAGCGCAGTGAACGCACCGCGCATCGAGGTGTCGCCGAGCAGCCCGGTGATGGCGCCGAGGATGATGAGGGGGGCCGCCTCGCCGAGAGCCCTGGCGATCGACAGCACCGTCCCGGTGAGGATCCCCGGTGCGGCATACGGCAGCACGTGGTCGCGGGTCACCTCCCACCGTGACGCACCGACCCCGTACCCGGCGTCACGAAGACCACTCGGCACCGCCCGGATCGCTTCCATCGAGGTGATGATGACGATCGGCAGCACCAGCACCGCCATCGTGAGCGCGGCGGCGATAACTGTCGACCCGCCGGTGAGAACATCGAGGTACTCGGTGAAGATCAGCAGCCCCAGCACCCCGTAAACCACCGCCGGGACGCCGGCCAGGTTGCGGATGTTGACCTGGATGAAGCGGTTGAACCAGCTGTTGGTGGCATATTCCTCGAGGTAGACGGCGGCGCCGATGCCGAGCGGCACGGCCACCAGGATCACGCCCAGTCCGATGAAGAACGAGCCGTACAGCCCAGGAAAGATGCCACTCGTGTCGGGACTCGATCCGATCGTCCTCGACAGGAAGTCGCCGACCCCGACCTCGGCGAAGGCCGGGCGGGCGCCGGACACCACCTGGCCGAGCAGCGTCGCCAACACCGCCAGGGTCACGAGCAGCGTGAACAACAGCGTGACCAGCATCACGATGCCGGCGACGTCGGTGCTGCGCCGGGTGAGTTGCTGGCGCACCACGGCGGCGGCCGATGTGGCGCCGGTGGCTGGGGTTGCGAGTGCCATCTATGACGCTCCGATGCTCAGTACTGCTGGCGGACCCGACGCACGAAGCGGGCGCCGATCATGTTGAGGACGAGAGTGATGACGAACAGCACGAACCCGACCAGGTAGAGGGCGTAGAACGGCGCCTGTCCCTGGACCGAGTCGGTACCACCGGCGGCGTTGGTCATGGCGCCGGTCATCGTCAGCCCGGCGTCGAGCGGGCTGAGTGCGAAGGGGCCCGAGCCGTCGAGTCCTGCTGCCATCGACGCCACCAACGTCTCACCGATCGCCCGGGAGGCGGCGATGATGAACGCCGCCACGAGCCCCGAGACGGCGGCCGGCAGCACCACCTTGGTGACGGTGGTGACCTTCTTGGCACCGATGCCGTAGCTGGCCTCGCGCAGGGAGCCGGGCACCGAGCGCAGAGCATCCTCGCTCACCGAGGCCATGATCGGGATCACCAGGATGCCGATGCCAAGTCCTGCGAGCAGCATGTTGCGGTCCCTCGATCCCGAGAAGATCTGCTGGGTGATCTCCGGAGAGATGAATGTCAGGGCGAAGTAGCCGACCACCACGGAGGGCATGCCGGCGAGCAACTCGATCACCGGTTTGACAACGGTGCGAACCCGGCGCGAGGCGTACTCGGACAGGTAGACGGCTACGCCGAGCCCGAACGGCACGGCGACGATCAGGGAGATCAGCCCGATCACGATGCTGCCGACGATGATCGTGCTGAGGTCGTAGCGCGAGCGACGGGGAAACCAACCGGTGTCCTTGAGCTTCGAGAAGTCCCAGTCGATCTTGCTGAAGAAGTCGAACGTGCCCCGGAACAGCGTGAACAGGATCAGGGCGCTGATGACGATCGACACGATGGCCGCTACCTGGAACAAGCGCCTCATCGATCGCTCGCGGTTGCGGCGCTTGCGGCTGCCTTGCAGATCGTCGATGGTCAGCATCTGGCTCGATTCATCGATTCATCGGTTCGTCGTCGACGTCACATCCTTGCCCTCCCCGGCCGATCGAGACGGATCGATCAGCCGGGGCGGCTAAGGCGGGGGTCAGCGGCCTGCCCAAGCTTCCTGGGTCGCTGTGACGCGCTCGGCCGGCAGGTCGACATATCCAGCCTCGGCGACGGTGGCCAGGCCTTCCTCGGAGAGATAGAGGTCGACGTACGAGGCGACCGCCGGGTTCTCCTCGGCCTTCGCCTTGTTCACGTAGATGTACAGACTGCGGCTGAACGGGTAGGTACCATCGGAGATGGTCTCGGTCGTCGGGGCCACGCATCCCTCACCGGCATCGATCTCGATGCCCTTCATGGCCTCCTGCTCGTTGACGTAGAACGCGTAGCCGACCCAGCCGAGGCTGCTCTCACTGCCCTCGATGCCCTGGACGATGAGGTTGTCGTTGGCGCTGGCGCTGTAGTCGGCCCTCGTGACCCACTCCTCCTCGGGAAGGCCCTGCTCCTCGGCGACACCCTCGATGGCGAACTCGACGAATGTGTCGTAGGTGCCCGATTCCTCACCGGGTCCTGAGATGTCGAGCGGGGCGTCGGGGAAGTCTTCTGCGTAGGCCGAGCCCACTTCGGTGGCCAGTTCGCTGGCGTCGGACCAGTTCTCGAAACCCTCCGATTCGGGGCCGAACAGGGCGTAAAGCCCCGGGATGTCGAGGCAGGTGATCGCCTCGTTGGCCGGGTTGGTCGCCACCGTCAGGCCGTCGATGGCCACCTCGAGCTCGACGTACTCGATTCCACTCTCCTCGCAAGCAGCGATCTCCTCCTCGTCGATCGGCCGTGAGGCGTCGGAGATGTCGGTCTCGCCGGCGCAGAACTTGGCGAACCCGTCACCAGTGCCAGGGCCTTCCACCGTGACCTTCAAGTCTCCGCCCGACATCTCGCCGGCCAGTTCGCCCACCCGGATCGAGATCGGCTCCACCGTCGACGATCCGCTGACGAACACCTCGCCACCGGCGAGCTCAACCGCGCCACCGGAGGTCGGGGTCGACTCCCCCGTGGTGGTGTCAGGGCCCATGGTGGTGCCGGGGCCACCTGCCGTCGTGCCTGTGCCCGCCGCGGTCGTGGCCGGACCTGCCGCTGTGGTACCGGGACCCTCTGCGGTGGTGCCGGGGTCTTCGCCGCCACCAGTGCTATCGGAGGCCGGATCGTCGTCGCCGCAGGCGGCGAAAACAAGAGATGCGGCCATGGCGCCTATCAACAGGCGTCGCTTGGAGGAAGTGCTGTTCACGCGTGAATCCTCTTTCTCGGAAGTTGAATCCTGGGGGTCGGATTGGGGTTGCCCTGGATCTCAGGGATCCGACGCGGACGTTAGGAAACGCAGGTTGCGCGCAGCCGTTCACCGGGTGAACGGCCGGTGAACAGGTCCCAACCGCTCGGTGAAGAGGCTGCTCGTCAGCCTCTCGCCGCAGTGGCGGTCTGGCGGGCGGCGGCCCAGCGGTACAGCAGCTCCTGGGGATGAGGCTCGAACTCGGGCGGCCCCATACGAACCCAACAGTCGTCGGGCTGGAGCTCCCATCGCACGACGTCGTCGGCGAGCGCGAACTCGAACACCTGGTCCAACCACTCCTGGTGCTTGGGGTGGTCGATCGGCGTCAACACCTCCACCCGCCCGTCGAGGTTTCGCGGCATCAGGTCGGCGGATCCGATGAGGTACAGCGGCTCGTCGCCGTCGTCGCCGTGCCCGAAGCGGTAGATGCGACTGTGCTCCAGGTACCGGCCGATGATGCTGCGAGCGTGGATGTTCTCCGACAACCCTGGCACGCCGGCCCGAACGCACTCGATGCCGCGCACGATCAGCTCGATGCGCACTCCGGCGTCGCTGGCGGCGTACAACGCCTCGGCGATCTCCAGGTCGCAGATGGCATTCGCTTTGAGTGTGATGCGGCCTTCGGCGCCGAACTCCGCCTCATGCTCGATCAGCTTGACCAGCGGTTGGCGTAGGTGATCGGGAGCGACGAGCAGCGTGGAGTAGCGCTCGGCGCGGCTGTACCCGGTGAGGTGGTTGAACAGCTTGGCGACGTCGGAGCCGATCTCCGTGTCGCAGGTGAGGATGCCGATGTCCTCGTACAGGCGGGCCGTCTTCGAGTTGTAGTTGCCGGTACCGATGTGGCAGTAGCGCCGCAGCTGGTCGCCGTCGTCGCGCACGACCATCACGCACTTGGAGTGGGTCTTCAACCCCGCCATGCCGTAGACGACGTGCACTCCGGCGCGCTCGAGCTGGCGGGCCCAGACGACGTTGTTGGCCTCGTCGAAGCGGGCCTTCAGCTCCACCAGCACGGCGACCTGCACGCCGCGCTCGGCGGCGCGGACGAGCGAGTGTATGACCTCGCTGTCGCCACCGGCGCGGTACAGCGTCATCTTGATCAACTGCACCTTCGGGTCCTCCGCCGCCTGTTTGAGGAATGCCTCGATGCTGCTGGCAAAGCTCTCGTAGGGATGGTGCAACATGATCGCCCTGTCGTTCATCACCGAGACGATGGGGCGGTCTGCGTCGTCTGCCAGCATGAGACGACCGGCGGTCACGGGCGGCCACGCCACGTCCTTCAGCTCAGAACGGTCGACGTCGTGCAGCTGCATCAGCGCAGTCAGGTCGAGCATGCCCCGGTGCCGGGAGACGTCGGCGTGGTGCAGCTGGAGCTCGTCGACGAGCATTTCGAGCATCCCGTCGCTCATCCGCTCGTCGACCTCGAGGCGCACGGCTCGGTTGAAGCGGCGCCGGCGCAGCTCCAACTCGACGAGTTCGAGTAGGTCGTCGGCGTCCTCGTCCTCAAGCGTCAGGTCGGCGTTGCGGGTGACGCGGAACATCGCCCACTCAGCGCACTCCATGCCGAGGAAGAGCGTGGCCAGCTGGCTGCCGATGAGCTCTTCCACCGGGAGGAACCGGCCATCCTCCAAGTCGAGCAGGCGAGCGAAGACGTCGGGGATCTTGATCCTGGCGAACCGGCGCTCGTCGGTCTTCGGGTCGTTGATCATGGCGCCGATGCTCAGCGACAGGTTGGAGATGTACGGGAACGGATGGCTGGGATCGACCGCGAGGGGCGTCAGCACAGGAAAGATGCGCTGCTCGTAGTGCTCCACCAGCGCCTTGCGGTCGTCGACGTCGAGCTCGTCCCATGACACGAGCACGATGCCCTGCTCAGCGAGCTGCGGATGCAGCTCGTCGCAGAACACCGTCTGCTGGCGCTCCAACAGGGCCGCCACCCTGGAGTTGATCTCCGAGAGCTGCTGCGTGGGTGAGCGGCCATCGGCGCTGCGGCGATCGACGCCGGCGGCGACCTGATCCTTCAGCGCCGCAACACGAACCATGAAGAACTCGTCCAGGTTGCTCGAACAGATGGAACAGAACTTGGCCCGCTCCAAGAGCGGCACGCCGGACTCGGATGCCAGCTCCAGGACCCTGGCGTTGAAATCGAGCCAGCTCAGCTCACGGTTGAGGAAGCGCTCGTTCATTCTCCTGGTCTCGCTCGCTGCACTCGCTCGTTCATACGCTCAGGAGTAGGCAGGGAGCCCGAGATCCCACTCCAGCGAGATCAGTTCCCGCTCGGCATCACGCACGATGCGCTCCCGGTTGCGACGGAACTGTGGATCGTCGCGAGGC
>JACDHN010000465.1 GCA_013821025.1 Acidimicrobiia bacterium
GTCGCCGAGAGGATCGTCTGGCGGGATCATCGCCCCCTGCCCGGTGCGGAGCTGGAACTGGCCGGGGCGTCGCCGACCAGCGAGGCGATCGGGATAGGCGAGGAGCAGCACGGCCCCTGAGCGCTCGATGTCCACGTCGTCGGTGTCGAACGGGATTCCGGCCCTTCTGGCGATGTCGTGGGCCCGCTGGCGGGTCGATTCGACGGCCCGGCGGTCGGCCCGGTCGTCGCCGCGGCCAAGGACGATGCCGACGCGGAGAGCGAGGTCGACGGGAAGCTCGTCGCTGCGGCCGCGGAGCACGTCGCGATCGTCGAGCAGGGCGGCCAGTATGCACGCCAGCGTCGATGGCTCACCGACGACCATGCGGGCGAGGCGCGGATGCAGTGGCAGGCCTGCCATGGACCGGCCGACGGCGGTGGGCTGCCCGTTCCCGTCAAGGGCGTCGAGGGCCTGCAGCAAGTTCCTGGCGTGGTCGAGCGCCCGGGGAGGCGGTGGGTCGAGGAATCGCACCGAGTCCCCGCCCCATGTGGCGAGCTCCAGCGCCAGACCGGCGAGATCGGTGGCGAGGATCTCGGGTTGGCGGTGGGCCGCTCGCGAACCGTGCTCGATCTTGCTCCACAGGCGCAGGGCCACGCCGGGAGCGTTGCGGCCGGCGCGACCCGCCCGTTGATCGGCGGAGTCACGGCTGATGGCCACTGTGGTGAGGCGAGTCATGCCGGTGGCCGGGTCGAAGCGCGGTGCCCTGGCCAGACCGCTGTCGACGACGACGCGCACACCTTCCACGGTCAGCGAGGTCTCGGCGATGTCGGTGGCCAGCACCACCCTGCGGCGTCCGGGCGGCGACGGCCGCAGCGCCGCGTCCTGCTCCTGGCGCGAGAGCGCTCCGGCCAGCGGCCGGACGTCAACGTCGCCGCTTACCCGTGTCGAGAGCAACGACTGGGTGCCTCGGATCTCGGCGATGCCGGGAAGGAAGGCCAGCACGTCGCCCTCGTGGTCGCGCAGGGCGTCGAACACGGCGTCTGCCACGTCGGCATCGACGTGCTGCGCACGACGCCGTGGCGCAGGACGTCCCCTCGTGCCTCGGCCGCCGGGCCCGCCAGGCCTCGGGTCGCCGGGTCGCCATCGCACGTCGACGGTGAATGCCCGTCCCTCGCTCTCGACGACGGGTGCCGGCGAGTCGTCGGCATCGCCGCCGAGATAGGAGGCCAGGCGCCCACGATCCACGGTCGCCGACATGGCAAGGATCCGCAGGTCGGGCCGGATCGAGTCGCAGACGTCGAGTGCCAGTGCCAGGCCGAGATCGGTGAAGATGTTGCGTTCGTGCACCTCGTCGAAGATCACGAGACCGACACCTGGCAGCTCGGCGTCATGCTGGAGACGGCGTGTCAGCACCCCCTCGGTGACCACCTCGATGCGAGAAGTCCGGCCGATGCGGCGCTCGTCGCGCGTTTGGTAGCCGACGAGGTCACCGACTGCCGTGCCGCTCAGGTCGGCCATGCGATGTGCGGCTGCCCTCGTGGCCAGCCGCCGCGGCTCCAGCATCACGATGCGGCGGCTGGCGAGCCACGGCTCGTCGAGCAGGGCGAGCGGGACGAGCGTCGTCTTGCCGGCTCCGGGAGGGGCGACCAGCACGGCTCGCGTGCCGTCGGCGAGCACCTGGCGCAGCTCGGGAAGCGATGCCCGTACCGGGAGGTCGTCGGCGTCGAGGCCGCCGGACACGCTTCAGGCCAGCGCCGGCGTGCCGCGGAACGGGCCGGGGTCGCCGGGTGCCGGGATCGTCGGGTACATCCACGAGGTCGTCCTGGCGATCTCCTCTGCCACGTTCCGCCAGGCGACGGCGTCCCATCCCTCGGCGACAGCGGGCACGGTGCCGTCGACGCGCAGGAACACGAAGGCCGGTAGTTCGTCCAGACCGATCGCCTTCACGATGGCGCGGTCGCGGTCGGCGAAGATCAAGAAGCGTTCGGCCAGCGGACCCACGAACGCCCTGGCGTCGTCCTCGTCCGCGGTGACGACGAAGTTCGTGCGGACGTCGGCCTCACGGAACCCGTCGAGGATGCGGGCCGCGGTGGACAGGATCCACGAGCTCTCGTTCGTGAACGGATCGAGCACCACGCTCGCCAGGTGGAAGGTCGTCAGCC
>JACDHN010000171.1 GCA_013821025.1 Acidimicrobiia bacterium
GGGGCGCAGCAACGCTGGCGCTGATCGCCTTCGACGAACTTGCGACCGAGACCAACGCTGCGCTGGCGACCGACCTCGGTCGGGTTGCCACAGCGATACACCGCACCGCCCGAGAACTGCTGCTTGCGTTGACGCAAGTGATGTCGGTGACCACCCCGGTGGCGGTGCTCGCAGCGCTGGCACTTCGCCGGCGCTGGCGTCGTACGGGGATGGTCGTGCTCGGCGCCGCGGCCGGCGCCGCATCGATGGCCCTGGTCGGCGCCGTGATCGACGTCGGCGGAGCCGTCTCGGGCGCACTGATCGATGAGACGTTGCCGATCTCAACCGGCTTCCCGTCGCTCGAGTACCTGGCAGGCGCCGTAGCAGCTGCGACAGCCGGCAAACCGTGGCTGGCCGCACGCTGGAGGCGGGCGCTCGACATCGCGCTGATCGTCCTGGCAACGACGATGGCGATCGCCGGCGCCGCGGCCGTGCCCGATCTGTTGCTCTCAGGTGCCGTCGGTGCCCTCATCGGGTCGGTGATCCTCGTCGTCCTCGGCGCCCCCAATCGAAGAGCATCGCCAGCGACCGTCCGTGAAGCACTCGCCCAGCGAGGGATCGCCGTGACGAGCATGCATCTGCAGGCTGCCGTCGGGGGCCGTGCACAGCTGTACAGGACGGTCACACGCTGGGGTGACCCATGTTTCGTGAAGGTCTATGCGCAGGACAGTCGCGACGCCGAGTTCCTGTACCGCAGTTACCGCAAGCTGATGCTGCGTGAACCGAGTGACAACTGGCCGGCATCGTCGCTGCAACGAGAGGTCGAGCACGAAGCACTGATGCTGATGACGGCGCGCCGCGGCGGCGTGAGCTGTCCCGATGTCAAGGCCGTGGCGTCGCTCGCCGACGGCTCGGTGGCGTTGGCGATGGAGGACGTCGGTCACCGGCGGCTGGATTCTCTGGGCGCCGATGAGCTCGGCCCCGACCTGCTGGACGCAGTGTGGCGGGAGGCCTCTCGCCTGCACGGCGCTGGGCTTGCCCACCGTGCCCTGCGAGCTGCCAACATCCTGGTGACCGACGGGCAGCCGGTCATCATCGATCTGGGATTCGGCGAGATGTCGGCCACACCACGCCTCCAGGCGATCGATCGAGCAGAACTGCTGGCGTCGATGGCCGGCGTCGCCGGGTCGGAACGGGCAGTGGCCTCGGCCGTTCGATCGCTGCAGCCGACCGACTTGGCAGCGACAGTGCCGTTCATGCAGCCGCTGGCGCTCACCGCGGCGACTCGTGGTCAGGTATCGAAATCGCTGCTCGACGAGATGCGCAGTGCAATAGCCGCTGCGACCGGGCACGAACCTGCATCGCTCGAACGCCTGGTCCGGGTGAAGCCACGCAC
The DNA here is from genome assembly GCA_013821025.1 of Acidimicrobiia bacterium. GTDB lineage: Bacteria > Actinomycetota > Acidimicrobiia > Acidimicrobiales > Ilumatobacteraceae > JACDHN01. The sequence goes on from JACDHN010000171.1 coordinate 1,376, forward strand.
CGTGATCATGATCGCCACGCTCACCGGGGCCTTCTACATCCTGCTGCCCCAACTCGCCGACGTCGACGACAGTTTCCGTGCCATGGGATCGGCGAACTGGTGGTGGCTGGGAGGTGCCGTCGCCATGTCGGGCCTCACGTACGTGGCGGGCGCGATCGGGATGGCAGCGGCCGTGAGCGAGCGCCTTCCGTTCGGTCCTTTGGTTTACGCTCAACTTGGGTCCTCCTTCGTCAATCGGGTCACCCCCGCCAAGGTCGGGGGGATGGCGCTCAACGTGCGCTTCATGCAGAAGTCCGGCGTCAAGCCTGCTGAGGCAGTGACGGCGACGGGTCTCAACCTGCTCGCCGGGACCATGGTTCACATGACGCTCCTGGTCGTGTTCTTCGCCTGGGCCGGGCGGGGCGGCACCGGCGGTTTCACGATTCCCGGCAGCAGCAGAGTTCTGGTCGGGATCGTGATCGTGATGGCGGTCGCCGGCGCGATCGTTGCGACGCGGTGGGGCCGCCGAGTGATCGGTGTCCGCGTCGCCCGCTTCGTCCGCCAGTCATGGTCCAGCATCGCCGCGCTCGCTCGGTCGCCAGGACGGCTCGTGGCGCTGTTCGGTGGGTCGCTCGGCGTGACGCTCACCTACGTGGCGGCGCTCGGCTGCGCCGTCGCAGCCTTCGACGGAGGAGTGACCTTCGCCGAGATCGGAGCGGTGTACCTCGGCTCGTCCGTGGTCGCCGCCGTCGCACCGACCCCCGGTGGGCTCGGCGCCATGGAAGCTGCGCTCGTCGCCGGGTTCACGGGCGTTGGGATGGAGTCGGGTGTTGCTGTCGCCGCCGTGCTCAGCTACCGGCTTGCGACGTTCTGGCTGCCGATCGTTCCGGGTTGGCTCAGTTTCCAGGTGTTGCAGCGACGCGACCTGATCTAGCTGTCGCGTATCGCCGCCCGCCCGGCGATGGCTGCGCCAGGCATCAGGCCGGATCAACGCCGGGGCGGGGAGGAAGTCCCTCGCCGCCGAGTCCGAACAGCCATCGTGAGATCGTTCCGAACAGCAGCCCGAACCCGGCCCCGCCAACGACATCGAGAGGAAGGTGCACCCCGGCGTAGATCCGCGAGAAGCCGACGCCGCCTGCCACTACGAAGGCCACGACCCTCCAGCGTCGTGACAACGAGGGAGCCAGCACGGCGCCGAGGGCGAACGCCACCGCAGAATGCCCTGAGATGTACCCGAGCCCACCGGCACTCTCGCGCACATGCACGTCCTGCAGCAGCGCCGTCGGCCGCCCTCGCGACACGAGCTGCTTCACGATCTTGGCCGTCCAGAACGCGACCTGGGATGCGAGCAGCGCCGCGACCGTGAGCCTGGCGTTCTTGGACACCAGCGCCGTGCCCGCCACGACGATGAGTGAACCGACGAAGTTCCCGAGCTGCATCGGCGGCCACACGATCGGCCACAGCAGATCCGAGAGCCCGTTCACCTCGACGAAGATCCGCGCTTCCCACAGCGGCACTTGATCATTGGCCTTTACGACCACCCAGCTCGCGGCGAGCAGCGCCGCGCCTCCCAGCACAGCCGTCACCTCGCCGAGGCGAGCCTTTCCACGGGCGAGCGTCAACACCGCTCGCACAGTAACGACCGATGGATTGGGGAGTGCAACACGCTATGAGTGGGGCCGGTGCGGGTTGTCCGAGGGCGTCGAAGGGACTCGAGCATGATTGGGCGGCGCCGGAAACGGGTAGTGACTATCCGTGCCAAACACCAGATCAACGAACACTCGGAAGTCGGCGACGAAGTCGTCAGCGGCGAAGAAGACCGCAGCGAACAAGACGACCGCCAAGAAGACGGCAGCAAGGACTTCGTCGGCGGCGAAGACCGCAGCGAGGAAGGCTGCCGCCAAGAAGTCGACAGCGAAGAAGGCTGCCGCCAAGAAGTCGACAGCGAGGAAGTCGACGGCGAAGAAGGCTGCCGCCAAGAAGTCGACGGCGAGGAAGTCGACGGCGAAGAAGGCTGCCGCCAAGAAGTCGACGGCGAGGAAGTCCGCCGCCAGGACGACCAGCAGATCGATGTCGAAGAGGTCGTCAGCGTCACGGTCGAACGCACCCGACGCCTTGGCCGTGCTGAAAAGCGATCATCGGGACGTCGAGGCACTGTTCAAGAAGTTCGAGGCAACCGGCTCGAGAGCGGCCAAGAGCCGTGACTCGATCGTGGGCAAAGTGATCGAGGCGCTTTCGGTCCACGCCGTGATCGAAGAACAGGTTTTGTATCCCGAACTGCGCCGTCAACTCCCGGCCGCTGAGTCCGATGTGCTCGAGGCGCTGGAAGAGCATCACGTCGTGAAGTGGACGCTGGATGCGCTCGAGGACATGGATGCGCAGGACGAGCGCTTCGAGGCCAAGGTGACCGTGCTCATGGAGAGCGTGCGGCACCACGTCAAGGAAGAAGAGAAGGTTATGTTCCCGAAGGTTCGCAAGGCGTTCTCCAGCTCCGAGCTGGACGACATGGGCGCCCGCCTCGTCGCCGCCAAGAGGACAGCGCCACGCCGGCCGCACCCGCGCAGCCCGGACACGCCTCCCGGCAACTTTGTCGCTACAGCCGTGACGGCGCCACTCGATGCCGCCGCCAAGCTGAACACGGCGGCAGCCCGGCGAGTGCGCGACATCGTCAGCTAGACCGTCAACCACCGCGACAAAACGCCCGGGCCCCAACGAGGGGACCGGGCGTGTTGTCCGTGTTTCGACTTGGGTCAGTCGTCGGTTTCGCCGGTTCCGTCGGCCTCGTCGCCGACGACAGCGAACTGTTCGTCGAGCTGTACGTCGACCTGGCTGCCGTCATCGAGCGTGACTTCGACCTCGTAGTAGCTCTCCTCGTCGCCGACCTCGGTCTCGGTGACTCGTCCCTCGCCGAGATGCGCGAGCGCAGCCTCAGACGCCTGATCGAGGTCGGCGCCGGTGATCGGTCGATCAGTCTCGTTGCCGTCCTCGTCGCCGCCTTGTGCAACGGCCAATGTGACGCTGCCGCCGACCACGACTGCGGCGATCGCCGCTCCCGTGAGGATCTTGCTGGTGTGCTTCATTGGGCACCTCCGTAGATGCCGTTAGATGGATAGTACGGTCATCATGATCAATGTGGGCTGACTGCAGCCTGACTCGTGCAGTCAGGACGGTGGCGAGAACTCGATCAGTTCCACCAGCCCCTCGCCACCGGCCACCTTCGTCTCATAGATCAGGCCGACTCCTGGCGCGTACTGCTTCTCCTCGATCACCTTAGGATCGAGTGGGTTCCAGTCGGTCGTGGTGATGACGTCGTCGAAGCTGCCGGCGGGCACGTCTTGACTGCCACCGACCGTCTTGATCTCGAACATGTCCTCGGCCTCGCCCTCGTAGTACTCCTGCCGGTAGGCCATGCCCTCGGCGGGCTGCGCTGGCATGACGATGCCGGGAAGGGCCCCGTCGACGCCGGCCTCCCAGCTGCCATCGGTGTCGGCGAGTTTGCCGTTCTCGTAGTTCTTCACGGTTTCGCCGAGATACCACACGTTGCCGTCGCGGTCTTGGGCGAACCAGTCATAGGTGTCCTCGACGAGCTCGCCGCCGATGTGCACGGTGTCTCGCACGACCGTGGCGGTGATGCCCATCACCTGCTTGCGCTTGTCGGTGACGACGACCTCCACCCGCTCGGTCCCTTCCTCGTCGCGGCCCTCGTACACCCATCGCGACCCCACAGACAGCGGCAGGTAGGGATTGTCGATCGTGGCGACGAACGCGGCCGGGTCGACGTTCGGTTCGTAGTTACCGCCGTCGCCCGGGTCGATCACCGCCTCTCCTGCCGTGTCCGGCGGCGACGCGGCGGTGTCCGACGAGCTGCTCGTCGGGCCAGTTGTGTCCGGCGCCGCAGGGGTGCCCGGCGTGCTGCTGTTGACGGGGCTACTCGCCGAGGACGTCTGGCTGTCGTCTCCACACGCGGCGGCGAGAAGAAGGACCGGCAGGCCGAGCCCGATCGTGGACTTGAGCAAGGTGCGTTTGCGTTCCATGGTGACACCCTGCGCACAGCGTGGCTGACTGTTTCCTGACAGCAGGCAGCACTGATTCAGCCTGCGTTCAGAAACCCGGGCGATACTCGTGGCGGAGGTTCCAATGAAACTGCTTCTTGTCGAGGACGACATGAAGATCGCCACGGCGATCAAGCGCGGTCTCGAGGCCGATGGTTTCAACGTTGAGGTGGCCTTCAACGGAAACGATGGCCTGTGGATGGCCACCGAGAGCCACTACGACTTGATCGTGCTCGACATCCTGCTGCCCGGCCGCAACGGCTTCGTCGTCTGTTCCGAGCTGCGCCGGGCAGGGGACTGGACGCCGATCCTGATGCTTACCGCGAAGGACGGAGAGCTGGACGAGGCAGAGGCACTCGACACCGGCGCCGATGACTATCTCACGAAGCCGTTCTCGTTCCCGGTCCTTATCGCTCACATTCGAGCGTTGCTGCGGCGTTCGGTCGGCAGGAACCCGACCCCGTTCGAAGTCGAGGCGTTGCGACTCGACCCTGGGCGTCGGCGTGTGTGGTGTGGCGCCGACGAGGTCGTGTTGACGGCTCGCGAGTTCGACGTGATGGAGTGTCTGATGCGTCGGGCGGGTCAGGTGCTGTCCAAGAGCGAGATCCTTGCTGGAGTCTGGGAGTTCGACTTCGAGGGGGACCCGAACATCGTCGAGGTGTATGTCGGCCGACTGCGCCGCAAGCTCGGCGATCGGTGCGGTCAGTTGATCG
>JACDHN010000023.1 GCA_013821025.1 Acidimicrobiia bacterium
GTGTAGGCGACGTTGTTCGGATCGAGCATCGTCTCGACGTGGAAGTCGGGACCGAAGTTCGTCTCACGGAGGTGGCCGACGCGGCGGGCCAGATCGCGCAGCGCATCCTCCGTCTTCGGCACGTCCCGCACGAAGACGAACCCGGTGGTCCATACCGTCTCCACGAACGCCGCCAGCCCCACATTCACATCGTCGGTGACCACGTCGGCGTAGCGCAGCTCGGGCAGGTCCCCGGCGATGCCGGCGTCCCACAACCGCGGCGGAGGCACGCGCGGCGCCGTGCAGCCGCTGCACGGGCACCGCGCCCGCAGCCAGTCGAGACCGTGTCGGGTGTGGTGGCCGTCGGACCAGTCGATGGCCAGCTGGTCTCCTGCGTCGTCCACCACGACCGGGGCGACTTCGGGGTCGAGCGAGAACGTGTCGAGCACGCGCTCGTGTGTCTCTGGGTGGAGGCACTCCGCACACAAGCAGTTGTCTCGCAGCCACAGGTGGTGGAACACGCCGCGATGGCCATCGCCGAACGCGACGGCGATGTGCCGGGTGTGGCGCTCCACCGCGTTCGGCGTGCTCACCGCCGTGGTCACTGGTGCACCCTGTCACCGATGCGAGCGACCGAGCGCCAGCGAGGGCCGAACGGAGCCGGATCAGCACATGCGAGCGACCGAGCGCCAGCGAGGGAGCGTCCACTAACGGCCTGCGTGGCCGGGGAACGCAATGAGCGGCCTGCGTGGCCGGGGAACGCCGTGACGGTCATGGGGCTACCGTAGTCGTCCCGGCGCGAGTCGCCAGGCGGCGTTCGTGCTCGGCGAGCAGCTGTCCGGCGCCCCAACCCACCGAGCGCAGCGCCTGCAGCACGGCCACGAGGCAGTCGTCGCGCCGCGCCGCCAGCTCCTCGACGGACCGGCCAGCGGCCTGCTCGTCGGACTGCTCGACGATCCTGTCGATCAGCTCGTCGTCGAGTTCGGGGACGTCGGTCAGCTTGGTCCACGGCCACTGCAGCGCCGGACCGAACTGGGCGAGGAAGTGGCGCATCCCGGCGTCGCCACCGGCCAGCCGGTAGGTGAGGAACGTGCCCATCGCGCTCCACCGCAGCCCAGGCCCGTAGCGGATGGCGTCGTCGATCTGGCTCGTCGTCGCCACCCCCTCCTCGACCAGCCACAGCGCCTCCCGCCACAGCGCCTCGAGCAGCCGGTCGGCGACGAATCCGTCGGTCTCCACCGGCAGCACGAGCGGGTGCATGCCGACCGAGCGGTACATGTCGGCGGCACGGTCGACGGCCGGGGCCGCCGCCGCGTCGCCGCCGCACACCTCGACAAGGGGCAGCAGGTACACCGGGTTGAAGGGGTGGCCGACGACGACCCGCTCGCCGTGCGCCAACCCTGCCCGCAGCGCGCTCGGCCGCAGCCCCGACGTCGACGAGGCGATGACGACGTCCGGCGCGGCCACCGCGTCGGCCCGGCCGAGCAGCCCACGCTTCAGCTCGAGGCGCTCCGGTGCGCTCTCCTGGACGAGGTCGGCACCGGCGACGGCCTCGTCGACGGTCGTCACGACCTCGACGGCACCTTCCGCCGGCAGCGTGGAGGAGAACAGCTGCTCATACGCCCGACGCGCTGCGGTCACCGCCGTCTCGACATGACCGAGGGCGCCCGGATCGGGGTCGTACAGCGCCAGGTCGACGCCGTGCAGCACGAAGCGCGCCGCCCACCCGGCGCCGATGACGCCGCCGCCGAGCAGCCCAACCCGCGTAGGAACGCCCCTCACGGCGCCCGCTTCGTCAGCATCAGCCGCTCACGGACCTCCGGCGCCGACTGCACGCGCACGTTCATCCCCTCCAGGATGGTGACCGCGCGCGCCACCAGATCGGCGTTCGTCGCCAGCTGGCGCGGACCGGAGTAGAGGTTGTCCTCCAAGCCGACACGGACGTTGCCGCCGGCGAGCACGGCCATCGCCACGTAAGGCAGCTGCATCCGCCCGATCGAGAACGCGGAGAACACCGCGCCGGGTGGCAGCAGGCCGACCATCGACAGCAACGTCGCCGGATCGTCCGGCGCGCCGTAGGCGATGCCCATGCACAGCTGCACCAGAACGGGATCCTCGATCAGACCGTCGGCGAGCAACTCCTTGACGAACACGAGGTGGCCCGTGTCGAAGACCTCCAGCTCCGGCCGGACGCCGAGCTCCTTCACCTGGGCCGCCATCGAGCGCAGCGCGGCGGGCGTGTTGACCATCACGTAGTCGCCGCCGGAGGCGAAGTTCATCGTGCCGCAGTCGAGCGTGCAGATCTCCGGGAGGAGCGCCCGCACGTGGTCGAGTCGCTCCGTCGCGCCGACCAGGTCGGTGCCGCCGACCGGCGGCAGGGGCTGCTCGTCACCGCCGAACACGAGGTCGCCACCCATGCCGGCGGTCAGGTTGACCACCACGTCCACATCGGCGTCGCGGATTCGCTCGACCACTTCGGCGTACAGATCGGTGCCGCGCGCGCCGACACCGGTCTGCGGGTCGCGCACGTGGATGTGCACGATGGCGGCGCCGGCGCGTGCCGCGTCGATCGCCGATCCGGCGATCTGCAGCGGCGTCACCGGCACGTGCGGGCTCTTCGTGGTCGTGTCGCCCGCGCCGGTGACGGCGCAGGTGATGAACGCCTGGAAGTCCATCGGCGCGCTGCTCCTCGCTCCTCGGTTACTGTCTCGACAGGGAAAGCTAACGATCGGTCGCGGGGGCGGTCGACCAAGGAAGGGGAGCGATGGACAACGACCGTCGACGCGAGCTGTGGCTACCGCATGCGATGAGCCGCCGCCGGCTGCTCGCGGGGACCGGCGCTGCCGTGCTGTTCGCCGCCTGTGGCGGTGATGACGATTCCGCCAGCCCGTCCACGCAGGGTGGCGGGCAGCCCACGGGCGGTTCGACCGGGACGGCCGGAGGCCCCGCCACCACGTCCGGCGGCCCGGCCACCACGTCCGGCGGCCCGGCCACCACGTCCGGCGGCACGCCGACGTCGGGCGGCACGCTCCGGGTCGGGCTCGTCGGCTCGACGAACGACCTCATCGACGGCCAGTACATCGTGGCCAAGGCCGACCAGGCCCGCCTCGTGTCGGGCTGGGACCCGGTCGTCAACTACGACACCGACTTCAACATCTCCTACGAGCACAGCCTCGCCGAGGAAATCGAGACCGTCGCCGCCGACAACTATGTGATCCGGTTCAAGGAAGGCCTTGAGTTCCACAACGGCAAGCCGGTCACGGCCGACGACATCATCTACTCCTTCCGGCGCCGCATCGACCCCAAGCTCAACCTGGCGCCGGGGCTGGCCGAGCTGCTGGGCCCCGACGGGATGACGGCGATCGACGACCGGACCATCGAGTTCCAGCTGCTCAAGCCGGCCGTCACGTTCATCAACGGCCTCGCTGAGTACACGACGACGATCGTCCCAGTCGACTACGCCCGTTTCGACGGTGACGTGTCGAACCAGATCGGCACGGGACCGTTCATGCTCGAAAGCTTCACGCCCGGCACCGAGAGCGTCCACGTCAAGAACCCCAACTACTGGGGCAGTGGCCTGCCGCTGTTGGACGAGGTGCAGATCATCGACTTCGCCGACGCCCAGGCGCTGACCAACGCGCTGGCCAGCGGCGAGGTCGACGCCGCCGTCGACATCCCGTTCGCCCAGGTGTCCACCCTCGAGAGCGACTCCAACCTCAGGATCCTCGAGTCGCAAGCGGGCAACTGGCTGGTGATCACGATGGCCATCGACCAGGCGCCGTTCGACGACGTGCGCGTGCGCCAGGCGATGCGATTGATCGCCAACCGCGAGGAGATGGTCGAGCGAGTCCTCGCCGGTCACGGCAGGGTCGCCAACGACATGTACGGCGTGCTCGATCCGTGCTACCCGAAGGACATCCCCCAGCGCGAGCAGGACATCGAGCAGGCGATGGCGTTGCTGGCGGATGCCGGCCAGGAGGGTCTGACGATCGACCTGTTCGCGCCGGACGACACCGCCGGCTTGGCGGAGCTCATCGCGGTGTTCGCCGACCAGGCCCAGGCAGCCGGCGTGACCGTCAAGGCCCAGGTGCTCGACGGCGGCACCTACTGGGGCGACGAGTACACCAAGCGCACGTTCGCGACCAGCTTCTGGAGCACTCGGCCGTACCTGATCCAAGTTGCCGCGGGCAGCCTGAAGAACGCGACCTACCCGGAGACGCACTGGCCGTCGCCCGACAGCGACTTCGCCGAGACGTACGACCAGGCGATCGCCGAGACGGACGACTCCGCCCGCTGCGAGATCATCGCCGAGATGCAGCAGGAGGAGTATGACAACGGCGGCAACCTGATCCCGTTCTTCTACAACCTCGTCGACGGCCACGCCGCGAACGTCAAAGGATTCGAGGCCAGGCCGAACCTGTTGAACCTCGACCACTACGGCCGCGGCTGGAAGAACATCTGGTTCGAGGACTGAGGGGACCGACCGCACGACGACTGCACGAGTCGAGGGTCGGGGCACCGCATGGGCATCGCCAAGTTCGTCCTCAAGCGGGTGCTGCTCGGCGTGCTCACGCTCGTCGTCGTCTCGATCGTCGTCTTCGCGCTGACCCAGGCGCTCGGCGATCCGGTCGAGGCGATCCTTGGTCGTGAAGCGCAACCAGCGTCGGTCGCCGCGATGCGCGAGGAGCTCGGCCTCAACCGGGCCGTGATCACTCAGTACTCGGACTGGCTGTCCGGCCTGGTGACCGGCGACCCCGGAATCTCGTACACGAACGGGGTCCCGGTGCTCGAAGTGCTGGGCGACCGGATCTGGAACTCGCTGTTCCTGATGCTCGTCAGTGCGCTCGTGTCGATCCCGATCTCCATCGCTATCGGCACGTTGACCGCAGCACGGCGAGACACGGCGTTCGACTCGACCAGCTCGGCAACCAGCCTCGTGCTGGCCTCGATGCCCGAGTTCGTCACCGGGCTGCTCTTGATCGTCCTCTTGGCGACGAACGTCTGGCAGGTCTTCCCGGCGGTGGTGCGGATCCGGCCCGGCGAAGCGCCATGGGTCGATGTGGGCGCCCTCGTGTTGCCGGTGCTGACGCTCACGCTCGGCGTCGTGCCGTACGTGTCACGAGTGATGCGTGCCTCGATGATCGAGGTGCTGGAGAGCGACTACATCGAGATGGCTCGACTCAAGGGGTTGCCCGAGCGCACCGTCGTCTGGCGCCACGCCCTGCCCAACGCGATCGGACCGACGCTCCAAGTCATCGCCATCAACATCGCCTACCTCGCCGGCGGCGTGATCGTGGTCGAGAACATCTTCAACTATCCCGGCATCGGTCTCGCCTTGCGCGATGCCGTCACCGACGTGAACGTCCCCGTCGTCCAGTTCATCGCCATGCTCATCGCCGCGATCTACGTGGTCGTCAACCTGCTCGCCGACGTCGGCACGATTCTCGTCACGCCGCGCCTCCGCACGAGGCTGCAGTGACGTTCATTGCGTTCCCCAGCCACGCCACCTGCAGCCTGCGCATGCTGGCCGCTCCCTCGCTGGCGCTCGGTCGCTCGCTCGCGGAGCAGCCGGAGTGACGATCGTGGAAGCTGGGCTGCAACCCGGCCTCGCGTCGGGACGCATCGACCCGCCCAGCGGGCGACGCGGCGTGCTCGTCGCCACGCTCGGACTGTGGCGAACGCGCATCGGGTTGCTCCTCGTGGCCGTCCTCGTGGGCATCGCCGTGATCGGCCCGTTGTTCGCGCCGTATGGAGGCACCGAGTTCGTCGGTCCACCGTTCACCGCCGACGCGCCCGACACGCTGTTCGGCACGGACAAGCTGGGTCAGGACGTGTGGTCCCGGTTCCTCCTCGGCGGGCGGACGATCCTCCTGCTCGCCGTCGTGTCGACGTTGATCGGGCTCGCCATCGGCGCCGTCGTCGGCCTCGTCGCCGCGTACAACCGCGGTCGGCTCGACAACGTCCTCATGCGCACGATGGACGTGGTGTTCGCCTTCCCCAACCTCCTGCTGGCACTCGTCGCCGTCACCACGCTCGGGCGGCGCTCGTGGGTGATCGTGCTGATCGTCGCGTTCACCGCCGTGCCCCGTGTCGCCCGCATCACCCGCGGCGCAGCCCTCGGCGTCGTCGAGCGCGACTTCATCGGCGCCGCCGAGGCGCTCGGCGAATCACGCTCCCACATTCTCGGCCGCGAGATCCTCCCCAACGTGGCCGGACCGCTGCTCGTGGAGGCCAACCTCCGCCTCACCTATTCGATCGCGTTGATCGGCGCACTCGGCTTCCTCGGCTTCGGCGTCGGCCTCAACCAGCCGGACTGGGCGCAGATGATCAACGAGAACCGCCCGGCCTTGAGCACGGCGCCGTGGGGGACGCTGCTGCCGATCTTCGCCATCGCCTTATTGACGGTCGGCGTCGGCCTCGTGGCCGATGGTCTCGGTCGCGCAATCGCCGGCGTCGATCGGGCGAGGCCGACGTGACGACGACCAGCGACGTGACGACGTCGACGGCGCTGGCCATCGACGATCTCCGCATCGTCGTCAGCCGCACCGGCGAGGACATCGTCGACGAGGTCTCGCTGACGATCGCCCCCGGCGAGGTGCTCGGGCTCGTCGGGGAATCCGGGTCCGGCAAGACCACCGTGGGGCTGGCCGTGCTCGGTCACGCCCGCAAGGGTGTGACGGTCGCCTCCGGTCGCGTGGAGATCGGCGACGTGCCGATGCTCGAGCTGGGTCCGACGCAGCTGCGCCTGGCCAGGGGGCAGCTGGTCAGCTACGTGCCGCAGGACCCCGGCACCGCCCTGAATCCGGCGATGCGCATCGGCACCCAGCTGCTGGAGGTGCTCGAGGCGCACGACTTCGGCGGCTCCGATGGCGCCCATCGCCGGCGCGTGACCGAGGTGATGGCGGAGGTGCTGCTGCCGGGCACGCCGCAGTTCCTGCGCCGCTACCCACATCAGCTCTCCGGTGGCCAGCAGCAGCGCGTCGGGTTGGCGATGGCGTTCGCCTGCCGGCCGTCGGTGATCGTCCTCGACGAACCGACGACAGGGCTCGACGTCAGCACGCAGGCCCACGTGCTGCAGACCGTTCGGCAGCTGTGCCGAGAGCACGGCGTCGCCGCGCTCTACATCACCCACGACCTGGCCGTCGTGGCGACGCTCGTCGACCGCGTCGCGGTGCTGTACGCCGGGCGGATTGTCGAGCACGGCCCGGCGGCGACGATGTTCGACGCGCCGGCGCACCCGTACACCCGCCACCTCATCGCCGCCGTGCCGGCCATGTCGGGGGAGCGGACGATCACCGGGCTGCCGGGGCGGGCGCCGTCGCCCGGGCACCGTCCCGCCGGGTGTGCGTTCGCGCCGCGCTGCTCGGCGGCGACGGAGGAGTGCCGGGCGTCGTTCCCACCGATCGACGTGCTCGCCGACCGCCACGCCGTGCGCTGCTACCACCCGACGGCAGCGATCCAGGTGCGCGACCACGCGGAGGCTGCGCCGAGTGGTGTCGGCGACGTGCCCGGCGACGCCGCGCTCACGCTGCGTCGAGTGTCGGCGTCCTACAGCGGTCACACGGTCGTGCGCGACGTCGACCTCCACGTGGGGCGCGGCGAGTGCGTCGCGCTCGTCGGCGAGTCGGGATCCGGCAAGACGACGGTGTCCCGATCCGTCGGCGGACTGCACCACGAGTGGGCCGGCGAGATCCACCTCGGCGCGACGGCGCTCGCCCGCGCGGCCCGCGATCGGCCGGTCGAGCAGCGGCTGCGCATCCAGTACGTGTTCCAGAACCCCTACAGCTCGCTCAACCCGCGCCGATCGATCGGCGAGTCCGTCGGGCGCCCGCTGATCGTCGGCGGCACCTCGGCGAGCGATGCCCGCCGGGCCGTCGCCGACATGCTCGAGCGGGTCTCGTTGACCGCCGACTACGCCGACCGGTACCCCGACCAACTGTCGGGCGGCGAGCGCCAACGGGTGGCCATCGCCAGGGCGCTGGTGAGCAAGCCAGAGGTGCTCGTCTGCGATGAGGTCACCTCGGCACTCGACGTCCTCGTCCAGGCAGCCATCGTCGAGCTGCTGGCCGAGCTGCAACGCGAGCTCGGCCTGTCGATGCTCTTCGTCACCCACAACCTGCCGCTCGTCCGCTCAATCGCCGACCGCACGGCGGTGATGGCCGACGGTCGCCTCGTCGAGGTCGGTACGACCGAGCAGGTGCTGTCGCAGCCGGAGCACGAGTACACGAAGCGCCTGCTGGCCGACACGCCGCGAATCAACGAGACGCGACCGGTCGAGGTGGTCGAGGAGCGCCTCGCCGACGACGTCGCGCTGCACGCGCCGGCCGTGGCGGTCCCCGAGCTCGACGTGTGACGGGCTCCGGCCAATGGCCACGGCCCCGGCACGGCCGCCGACGAACGCACTTCCCGTGAGAGGTTTGGTCGAGCCGGCGTTCTCGGCGGTGGCCGACGTGTTCGCCGAGTGCGTTCCTGCGGACGGACCGGGCGGTGCGTTCGCCGTCTACGTCGGCGGGGCGCCGGTGATCGACGTCGTGTCCGGCCTCGTCGGCGATGGTGATCGCAGGTGGAGGACCGACACGACCTGTGTGATCGCATCGGGGACGAAGGGCGTCGTGGCGACAGCCGTGCTGGTGCTGCTCGAGCGTGGCGTCATGGCGCTGGACGAGCCGGTGGCGACGTACTGGCCCGAGTTCGCAGCCGCCGGCAAGGGCTTGACGCGCGTCGGCGACATCGTCGCCCACACCGCAGGACTGGTCGGGATCGTCGAACCGATCACCGTCGAGCAGCTCGCCGACCCCCCGTCGATCGAGGCGCTGTTGGCGGCGCAGGCGCCGATCGTCCCCGTCGGCCGCCCGAGCTACCACGCCCTGACGTACGGGTGGTTGTGCGACGCGCTGGTTCGGCGCGTCGACGGCCGGTCGATCGGTCGGTTCGTCGAGGACGAGATCGCCGGCCCGCTCGGACTCGACCTCTCGATCGGCTCGCCACCCGAGCGGATCGCCCGCGCCGCACGCCTCCAGCCATCGCCCGACTATCAGCTGTCGGCGTTTCTCGGGGACCGACCGCCCGACCCGCGTCTGGCGTACGTGTACGGGAACCCGCCGATCGTCGGCCGGATGGGCGAGCCGGAGCTGCTCGCCCACGAGATCCCCGGCGCCAACTGCCTCGCATCGGCGGCGGCGATGGCCCGATTGTACGGCTGCCTCGCCGTCGGTGGCACGCTGGAGGGCGTGGCGCTGCTCGACCCCATGACGATCGAGCTCGGTCGCACCACGCGGGCGCACGGCGAGGACCCGCTGACAGGTCGAGGGCTGCGCTTCGGCGTCGGCTTCGAACTCAACCCGAACCCGTCGGCGCTCGGGCCGGCGGCCGACGCCTTCGGCCACACCGGCGCAGGTGGTTCGAGCCATGGCGCGTGGCCCAGCCGGAAGGTCGGCTACTCGTTCGTGACGTCGCAGCTCCGCCCCGAGACGGACGACGGGCGCGCCCGCCGCCTGCTGCAGACGCTGGACGCGTGCCTGTGGTGACGCCGACGCCGGACTTCGTCGGCTATCCGGAGACGCCGGCGATCGTCGCGGCGACCGGCACGGACCGATGGGTCACGGTCACCTGGGCCGACGGTCTCAGCGCTCGTTTCCACCACGTGTGGCTGCGTGACAACTGTGCCTGCGCCGAGTGCCTGCTCCCGCTGACCAAGGAGCAGACATTCGAGCTGGACCCAGCGGCGTCCCCGTCGCTCGACGGCCAGCCGATCGTCGAAGCGACGGGAGCACTCGTCGTCACGTGGGCCGGCGACCGCCACCGCAGCGCCTACCACCAGGGATGGCTGCGTGCGCACCGCTACGACGGCGCCGCCGTCGGCGCCCGTGCGCCCGTGACGTGGGATGGGTCGACCCCGGACATGCCGCCGACGTTCGACGGGACGGCCGTGCTGCGCGACGACGACGCGCTTCGCGAATGGCTGGTCGCGCTGCGCGACGTCGGCTTCACCCGTTTGCGCGACGTGCCACCGCGGCCCGGCGGCGTCGGTGAGGTGGCGGCGCGCATCGGGCCCATCCGCGAGACCAACTTCGGCCTGCTGTGGGACGTTCGCAGCGAGCCGGAACCGGTGACCAACGCCAACACCGATCTGGCGCTGCCGCCCCACGTCGACCTGTGCACGCGCGAATACCAGCCGGGACTGCAGTTCCTCCACTGCATCCGCAACACCGCCACCGGCGGCCGCGGCCGGTACGTCGACGGGTTCCGCGTCGCCGCCATACTCGCCCGCGACGAGCCGGAGCACTACGCCGTGCTGACCACGCAGCCGATGGCCAGGGCGAACCGATCCCGCGACAGCGACTACCGGTGGTCGGTCCCACCGATCGTGCTCGACGCACGCGGCGCGGTGGCCGAGATCCGCTGGGGCAACTGGCTCCGCGCACCGCTCGCCGTCGAGTTCGACCAAGTCGAGCGCGTGTACGCCGCAGCGGCCTGCATGACGGCGGTGGCGGCTCGTGACGACCTGGCGGTACACGTCGACTGGCAGGCCGGCGATCTGCTCGCCTTCGACAACCGACGCATCCTCCACGGCCGCGACACCTTCGATTCGGCCGGCGGTCAACGGTTCCTACGTGGCTGTTACGGCGAGCGGGAGGAGCTGCACTCTCGCCTCCGCATCCTCGACCGTCGCATCGCCAGCGGACGCTGATCACCTCGCGTGGCGGCTCACGCCGCCGCCGCGACGACGGTGTCGCGGCGTCCGGGCACGCCCCGAGCCAGCCGGAGTGACTCCCGAACGAGCGCGGCTGGGAACTGCTCCGCGCCGGGCTCGCCGCCGGCGAGGTGGCCGCCGTATGGCTCGGGCGCGAATGCTCAAGGAGGTCTGCACCGCGCGTCTCGGTCCTCGAAGCGCGCCGCCATGGCCGTCACCACCAGCTCGGTTCGAGCGCCGAGCGCTCGGGAGCGCTTCCCCAAGCGTCCAGCACCTCGTCGCATCGGTCCGAGCGTTCGCTGCTGTTCCGCAACCCAGCGAGAACCGAAGGCGGCAAGTCCGACTGGCGGTCACGACCAAGGTCACCCAGCCAATGGCCATCGGCCCGCGTCGACGCGGGCACAAAGTGCCCCGATGGTGCGTGTCGGGCAACGACGTGGCGGCTTCGTGCGTCGGGGTTTTGGTCGGGTGTGCCTCTCGAATGCCCTGCCGCCGTGAGGTTGGCTTGCGATCGAACCGACCGTCTGTCCACATCCTGTCCGGGTGTGGCTCTAGGAGGAACGGCAGCGACACGCATCAGGTACGCCCGTCCGACGAACGCACCCACGAGGACCGGGACCACCACATGTTCATCATCGGGATCGAACGGCACAAGCTGTCCCACACTGCGGTCGCCGTGGACTCGTTTCGAGACCCGTTGACACGATCCGCGTCGATGCGGGTCGCCATCAGCGCAGACTTCTGCTCGAGTAGGCGACGAGGTTCGAGCCACGCTCCTGGGCCGTCGAGGGAGCGAGGAGATGGGTGCGATACTCGCCCACCGGCTCGTCGGTGTCGGCGAGCACGTGGTCGATGTGCCACCGTAGTTGCCGGCTCGGGTGCGGCTGTTGGAGCGGCCGCCGCGGGTCCGTGTCGGCCACGCCGCCACGGCCCGCCCCCGCCCCGCCGACGCTTGCCGCGCCGCCGACTACGGCCCGAGAGCAGCTGATGCCTCCGCTCAGATCGTGCCGATCGTCGCTTTCCGATCGTCTTGAGGTCCGGATGTGTGGCGATGGCCGTGATCAGCTCCGGTCTGCCGCTGACCTTGGTCGCGCCAGGGCGTGGTGGTCCGTGTACACGAACCACGCCCCATCGCTCGGCCACGCCTCCGTCTCGGAGTAGCCGCGTGGTAACGCCGTGGTAACCATCGATGGCGGATCTGAGCGAACGGGCCCGGACGACGCGAACCCCGAGTCCACCAAGTGCCTGTTCAGACGTACTTTCGTGAACGAGCGCGAACGTCGGCGTACACGTCCGGCCAGGTTCCTAAACCGTGTGTCGCAGGTTCGAATCCTGCCGGGGGCGCCATGTGATGTCTCAAGACATCCCGGACGGCTTGAACCCGCATCAGGGCTCGGGCGGTTGTTGTTGTCGGGGTTGGGGTGCTTGCGGTGTGCCGGTGCCGTGGTAGCGGCGGTCGGGGTCGAGGGTGAGGTGGCGGAGGACTTCGCCGGTGGTGGCGTGGATGATGCGGATGTCGAGGTCGGCGATGAGCATCACGATGCGGGTTCCGGTGTGGTGGCGGCCGACGCCGATGTGGTGGAGCTGGCCGTTGACGCGCAGCGTGACTGAGCCGCCGTCGGCGACGCGGTCGTGACGGACTCGGAAGTGGGTGTCGTCGCTGCGGTCGCCGGGGCTGGCTTTGGGACGGGTGGTGTAGGAGACCACAGGAGTCGCTTGGTGCGGGAGTGAGCGGTGCGGGCGATGGTGGTTGTAGATGTCGGCGAAGCGGTCGCAGAGCTGTTGGAGCTCGGCGATCGTGGACGGCTGGTCGGGCTGGTGGCGGAGCCAGGCCTTCATCGTCTGTTGGAACCGTTCGACCTTGCCGCAGGTGGTGGGGTGGTTGGGCCGGGAGTTCTTCTGCACGATGCCGAGCCGGCGCAGTTCGGTCTCCAGGCGGTTGCGGCCGTCTTTGCCGCCGGCGAGGCGGGTGGTGAAGACCATGGCGTTGTCGGTGAGCGTCGACGCTGGCGCTCCGTGCCTGGTCATTGCGTCGCGGAAGGTGTCGCGCACGATGTGGCCGGTGACGCGCAGGTGGGCGGTGACGGACAGGGCGTAGCGGGCGTGGTCGTCGAGCCAGGTGAGGATCTCGACGTCGACGAGCGTGGCGAGACGGTAGTGGGTGAAGTCGGACTGCCAGGTCTCGTTGGGCTGCCCTGGGCGGTGAGCCGCTGGCGGAGCTCGGCGATCAGCTCGAGCGTTGCGGGTGGTGTCGCCCGAGGCGACCGCTTCGGTCGTCGTGAGCGTGGTTCGAACGCGGCGTCACCCTCGACGCGGTAGCGCGCAACGAGCTTCGTAGACCCACGAACGGGACACGCCATAGCTCGCCGCGACCTCGGCCGGGCGACGACCCTCGACGACGACAGCGGTGATGACCAGACGGGCTTTCGACACCCCGCCACTGTTGAGAACTGTCCGCTATGTCTCGCGACATCTGTCCGGGATGTCCTGAGCCACCACACTGCCGAGGGCGCTGAAAGGTCGTGGTCGATGGCTCTCAGTTGGCGAGCGTTCGGTTGGTCGAGCGCCGCGGTCCTGAACAAGTTGCTGAGCGAGCGATCCGGTGCTGCGCGACACTACCGCAGCAACCGATCTGACGAGGAGACCAGATGACGACCCGCCCCAATCCGTACCTGTCGTTCGGGTGGCACGCAGTAGGCGACGGTCTCGTCAGTCCGACAATATTCGTGGGAGTGTACGGCTCGCTTCAGCTTCATTCCTGGATTACAGCCGAGACCGTAGAGCTAGAGGAGGATGCGTACAGCCTCTTCATGTCGCGCTCGATCTCGATGGGTTGGTCGACTGCTGGTGGGAACGACTTGACGAAGGAGCCCCTGTGGGGCATGAACGAAGCTGAGATCGATCGGCCAACCGACAATCTGAATGGCCGAATCGCCTGGTTTCAGGTCGGAGTTTCAGATCGATTCGACGCACGTCCTCTCCCCGTCTTGCCCATTCTGGCCTGCGCAGATGATGCGTTGAATCGCGTCGGTGAGGTTCACCTGGATGCGCTTCAAGTCTTCCTGCCGATGCACGACGACGGTGATGCTGCGGGTCATCTGGTTTCAGGCTTGAACTGGTTCGCAATCTGTGATCCAG
>JACDHN010000466.1 GCA_013821025.1 Acidimicrobiia bacterium
CGCATCCTCACGTTCTGATCCTTGGGCCGGGCCTCTGGCGGGCCGGCGTCTTCGAACCGTCGCAGCCGAGTCTGGGCCGCTCGGTACCGGCTGGCCATGTCGCTGTTGTAGGTCGCCTTCACCTTGAGGTTGCGCACCAACGTCTTCAGCTTCACGTGCTCCTCGTTCCATCGCCGTCGCAGTTCGTCGAGCCGGTCGTGACGGGCGCTTCGGGCCTCGTGGTAGGTGGAGAACCCGCCGCCGTGCACCCAGGCGCTCGACGGTCCACCGCCCCCTTCGATGGTGACGATGCGTTGCGCCGTGCGCTTCAGCAGCTCGCGGTCGTGCGACACGAAGAGCACCGACTTGGACGACTCCGCCAAGCGGGCTTCCAGCCACCGCTTGCCGGGGACGTCGAGAAAGTTGTCGGGTTCGTCGAGTAGCAGCACCTGATCGGGACCGCGTAGCAGCGCTTCCAGCACCAGTCGTTTCTGCTCACCGCCCGACAGCGTGGAAAGCGGCCGGTACATGGCCCGCTCGTAGGGCACGCCGAGGGCGATGACGGTGCACGTGTCCCACAGCACCTCGGCGTCGTACCCGCCGGCATCGGCCCAGTCGGCGAGCGCCTGGGCGTAGCGCAACTGCGTGGGTTCGTCGTCGACGTCCATCAACGCCAGCTCGGCAGCATCGAGTTCGGTGGCAGCCTTCCAGACACCGAACTTGGCCACGGAGAGCAGCAGATCGCGCACCGACGGATCGTCACCAGGCGGCGTCACCATCTGGCGCATGACACCAAGACCGCCCGATGCGCCGACACTGCCCTTCTGCGGCTCGAGGTCGCCGGCCACGAGCTTCAGCAACGTGGTCTTCCCGGCGCCGTTGGCGCCGACCAGTGCCGTCTTGGCTCCTTCGCCGACCCGGAACGAGACATCGTCGAACAGCCATCGCCCGTCGGGCAACCGGTGACCGACCCCATTGACCTCCACATGGCCCATCGGCGCATTGTCGTTGATCCCGGCCGCCTGGCCGTGGTCTGTTCCGCGCCGAGGGAGATTGTCGCAGGCCGTGCGACCGGACGATCCACGTTTGGGGAACCGGTGGAGTAGTAAACACTGGGTACATGAGCGACGAGCATCGTGATCCGGTCACTGGCGAGCCCATCCGGGACCCCGACGGCGTGGACTCACCACCGCCACCGCCGCCTGCGGAGCCGACCTCGGTGATACGCGAGGAGCGGCACTACGGCTCGGAAACCGCGCCGACGCACGGCGCCACCCGAGCCGACGATGACGACGACGACCGCGATGTGATGACCGTCGATGCCGGCGACCGCAAACCGTCGTACGGACTCGGGTCGTTGCTGGCGTTGCTCGCCGCCCTGGCCATCGCCGTTTCGACGTTCCTCAACTGGGCGAAGGAGAACGTCGTCGGACCTGAGGCCTACTCGGGATCGGACCTGTCAACCAAGTTCCTGTGGGACATCGATACCCGGTTCGACGATCCGTCACTGCTGTTCGTGCTGCTCCCCGCAGCGATCCTGGTGCTGATCGGGACGTTCGTGCCGCGCCTGCGGTGGGTGGCCATCCTCGGCGGCGCCGTCGCCATCGCCGCCGCCGTCTTGTTCTTCGTCAGCGTCGGTCGCGTGCTCTCCGATGAGAACAGCCCCGATGGCGCGCTCGACTTCATCGACATCGGTGTGTGGGTCGCAGCGGCCGGTGGGCTGCTGGCGATCATCGGATCGCTGATCATCCCGCGCCGCCCTGCCGAGCTGCGCTGACCGCCTGCCGGCGGCGAGTGGTCACTGGTGCCACTCGCCGCGCTCGGTCAACACCTCCTTGAGCACGCCGGGTCGGTCGGTCAGGATGCCGCCCACCCCGAGGTCGAGCAAGCGGTGCATCTCGTCGGCGTCGTCGATCGTCCACACGTGCACAGCGACTCCTGCAGCCCGGGCCCGGCGCAGGAACCGCTGGGTGACGACCGCCAACCGGCCGGTGCGTACCGGTACCTGGGCAGCGTCGCCGCTGCGGGCCACACCCTGGAACTTCAGCCGGGCGATCTCGCCCTGTCCCAGCGCCGTGCACGCCTCAGGGCCGAGCAGGCGGCGCAGCAGCCGGATCCTGCGGTCGCTGAATGCTGCGACGCACACCCGGTC
>JACDHN010000024.1 GCA_013821025.1 Acidimicrobiia bacterium
ACGGCTCCTGGGGCGATGATCGTGAATCGTCCTCACCACGTCAGCCATGTGCGCCATGCCGCCATCTGCCAGGTCGTCTCGAGCGACCATCGTGATGACCACGTGGTCCAAGCCCATGCGGTCGACGGCGGTGGCGATCCGTTCGGGCTCGTCGGCGGCGGGCGCCAACGGTTTGCTCGTGTCGACCAGGCAGAACCCGCACGCCCTCGTACACCGCTCCCCCAGCGCCATGAGCGTCGCCGTGCCATCGGACCAGCACTCCGACAGGTTCGGGCAGCCGGCGTCTTCGCACACGGTCACGAGATCGAGCGAACGGATCGTGCGTTTGAGCTCGAGCACCTCGGGGCCGTGGTGCACCTTCGGGCGCAGCCAGTCAGGTTTGCGGGCCTCGATCGACAGCGCCTCGGTCACCCCGGCAGCAGTGAGTCGACTGGCGAGGCGCACCGGCTCGCCAGGTCCCAACCCCTTGGAGAACGCTGTCAGGTCCTCAGGTCGGTGACGCCACGAGACGTCCTGGCGCTCGGCGCCGTCTCGGCCCCAGCGCTCGCCAGCCTGGCGACCGACGACGTCCGCCACCTCGTGCAGGTCGGCGGCGACGCCTTCCTCGGCCAGTGACGTCACGGGCCGGTCGCGGATGCCACACGGCACGATGTGCTGGCGCAGGTACGTCATGTCAGGGGCGACGTTGAGGGCGAACCCGTGCATCGTGCGCCCGTGGCGCAGCCGCACCCCAATGGCGGCGATCTTGCGAGGTCGTTCGCCGTCGGCGTCGACCCACACGCCCGGGTAGTCCGCCAGCCGCCCCGCCACGACACCGAGCTCGGAGAGGACGTCGATCAGCAACTGCTCGACGTCGGCCACGTGCGCCGCGGCGCCGTAGGCGCCGCCCGGGCGCGCGACCGCCAGGGAGCCGTCCGGCGATGGGGACCGGGGGCGCAGCCCCCGCGGTGTAACAGCGCCGACGTGGTTGGCCACGTTGAGGATCGGGTAGCCCACGAGCTGGCCCGGCCCGTGGTACGTGATGTCGCCGCCCCGGTCGACGGCGACCAGTTCTGCGCCAACGGCCGCAGGCTCACAGCGCAGGTTGGTCGACAGGTCGGCGCGACGTCCGTACGTGAACACGTGGGGGTGCTCGAGCAACAACAGGTGCTGCTCTCGGCCGTGCTCGAACAATGCCGTCTGCAGCGCCAACGCTTCCTTGTAGGGCACTCGACCAAGCCAGCGGATGTGCAACGGCGCCGCCACGGTCAGAGCTCCCCCGACCAATCCTTCGCCTCGAGCAGCTCCTTGACCCGCTTCAGGAAGCCGGCCGCGTAGGCGCCGTCGAACGCCCTGTGGTCCCAGCTCATCGCCAGGTTGCCGACGGGGTGGACGACCACGGCGTACGTGCCGTCCGGCAGCGCTGCTGCCACTGGCTTGGGCACGATGGCATCGGTGGAAAGGATCGCCACCTGGGGCTGGCTGATGATCGCCGCCGTGAGCACAGATCCTGCCGAGCCATTGTTGGAGATGGTGAACGTGCCGCCCGTGATCTCATCGGGACCGAGCTTGCGGTTGCGCGCCCGGTCGGCGAGGTCGTGGATCTCCTTGGCGATGGCTCCGAGCCGCTTCGTCTCGGCGTCGCGGATCACCGGCACCAGCAACCCCTCGTAGTCGAGGTCGACGGCGATGCCGAGGTCGATGAAGTTGTGCACGACGAGCTCGTTGTCGGCGACGCTGGCGTTGAGGTGCGGGAAGTCGTCGAGGACGTCGATGACGGCCCGGCAGATGAACGGCAGGTACGTGAGGCTGAAGCCCTGGCGCTGCTTCCAGTCGTTCTTGACCGCGACGCGAGCGAGGTCGACGTTGGCGAAATCGACCTCGACCACGCTGAACGCGTGGGGGCTCACACTGCGGCTCATCACCATGTGGGCGCCGGTCAGCCGGCGGATCTTCGAGAGCGGGACGGACGTGTCGCGCTCGCCGGCTCTGACGCTCGGAGCAGGGGCCGCTGGAGTCGCCGCCGGCTGCGGCCCGGCCGGCGCCGTCTTGGCGGTGGCGGCCGGCGCCGGCGCCGCATCCTCCGGAGTCGCATCCGCCGGAGCCTCGGCCGGCGCAGGCTCGGTGGAGGTCTGCTGTGTTTGGGGTGGTGCGGCGGCTGTGGCGCCGACTTTGTCGAGATGGTCGAGCACATCGTCGCGGGTGATGCGTCCGCCTGGGCCGGTACCGGAGATGATGCTCGGGTCGAGATCGTTCTCCCTGACGAGGCGGCGCACGACCGGCGACAGCAGGCGGTTGCCGGAGGCGGAAGCGCCGTCGACCTGTCCGTCCGATGGTTGGACAGGTTCCTGCTCGGCGGGGGCCCGGTCGACGACGGGTTCCTTGGTCGGCTCCCCGGTGGGCTGCTCGGCGTCGCCCGATCCAGCGTCTGGCGACACGGCGTCCTCCTCCACCGCAGCCTCCGGCGTGGTCGCCTCGCCGCCCTGGTCCGCTGCTGGCTGCTCGTCGCCTGTCGGTGCGGGCTCGGCCTGTTCCGGCTCCGGCTCGGTGGCCTGCTGTTGCCGCTGCGGCTCAGGCTCGGCGGCCGGCTCACCGTCACTTGAGGCGTCGCCACCTGCGTCGCCATCTGCGCCGGCAGGGGCGTCATTGGAGTCTCCGATGACGGCGATCACGACGCCGACATCGACGGTCTCACCCTCCTCGGCTCGAATCTCCGTCAACGTGCCAGCGGCCGGCGACGGCACCTCCGTATCGACCTTGTCGGTCGACACCTCGAACAGTGGCTCGTCGGCGGCGACGCTGTCGCCAACCTGCTTGAACCATTGCGTGATCGTGCCCTCGGTGACCGTTTCACCGAGCTGCGGGAGCGTCACATCGGCCATCGGCTCATCTCCTCAGTCTCATCTCGAAGTGGTGCGTCATCCGTTGAAGTTGCGACCGGTCAGCGTCAGCACCGTCTCACCGAACAGT
Source organism: Acidimicrobiia bacterium (assembly GCA_013821025.1). Classification (GTDB taxonomy): domain Bacteria; phylum Actinomycetota; class Acidimicrobiia; order Acidimicrobiales; family Ilumatobacteraceae; genus JACDHN01. The sequence goes on from JACDHN010000024.1 coordinate 2,950, forward strand.
TCGGTCAGGCTCGGATGGGGCTGAATGAACTCGCCCACCTCCGCCACCGTGGCCTCCCAGTTGACGGCCAGGTAGCCGCCGCTGAGCTGCTCGGTGACCCAAGGCCCGACCATGTGTACTCCGAGGATCTTGCCAGCGGTGCCGTCTGCGTTCTTCTCGGCGATGATCTTGCACAGTCCGTCGGTCTCGCCGACGATCTGCGCCCGACTGTTGAACTTGAACGGATGCGACGCCGCCACGACATCGTGGCCGGCATCCCGGGCTTGTTGCTCGGCGAGCCCAGCAAATGCCACTTCCGGATGGCAATAGATCGCCCACGGCACCTTGTCGTACATCACCGGCATCGGGCCCTCGCCGAGGATGTGCTTGATCACGAGGATCGCTTCTGCGTAACCGACGTGAGCGAGTTGCGGCGTGTCGATCAGGTCGCCGACGGCATACACGCCATCCTCGCCGGTGCGGCAGTACTCGTCGACCTCGACGAAGCCGCGATCGTCCACCTTGACACCCGTCCCTTCAAGGCCGAGCTCGTCGGCGAACGGTCGCCGCCCGACGGACACGATCACCGCGTCGGTATCGAGGTGCTCGTCGTCGCCGAAGTGCACCGTCGTGCCGCCAGAGTCGTTCGGCGTGTGACCCGTGACCATCACGCCGGTACTGATGCCGATCTTGCGCTTCTTGAAGCTGCGCACGACCACATTGGCGACGTCGTCGTCGAGGCCTGGCAGGATCTTCGGCAGGCCTTCGAGGATGGTCACCTTGGCGCCGAGGTCCGAGAACGTCGACGCGAACTCGCACCCGATGGCGCCGCCACCGATCACGACGACCCGCTCGGGCACCACGTCGAGGTCGAGCACCTCGTCGCTCGTCATGATCGGGCCGCCGCGCTCGAAGTTCGGGATGAGGCGGGGAACGGAGCCGGACGCCAACATGACGGCATCGCCGGACAGTTCGGTCGTCGATCCGTCCTTCATTGACACGGTGACGGTGTGATCGGGTCCCAGCGATCCGGTGCCGTTGAACACGTCGACCTTGCGTCCTTTGCACATGGCAGCGATGCCATTGACGAGGCCGCTCACGATCGCCTGTTTGCGTTCCTGGGTCTTGGCGAAGTTGACCGAAGGGCTACCGGCCTCTATACCGAACTCGGCGGCGCTCGCGACGTGCCGGTACACCGACGCCGTCTCCAAGAACGCCTTGGCCGGGATGCAGCCGCGGTTCAGACATGTTCCGCCGAGTGCGTCCTTCTCGATCATGGCCACCTTCAGGCCAGCAGACGCTCCGTACAGCGCCGCGCAGTAGCCGCCCGGGCCTCCGCCGATCACGACCAGATCGAACTGCTCAGCCGTGGGGATCACCTCGCTCGATCGGGGCCCGGGACCTGCACCCGTGCCGTTCCGGCGGTCACGGTAGCGGTTCCCTGCTGGGGACGGTTCAGTTACCTGCCAGTAGCCATCGGGCGCTTGCTTCGCCCCGCTCGTACCGCAGGGTGCGCACGTCGCTCGCCACTCCTTCAACGTCGAAGATCAGCTCGCAGCGTCGTCGCTCGACCGTCGTCGCCCCGCACGACCCCTCCGCCGACGACGGCTGCCGAGGATCGAGCGCTCCCGTGCCTGGGACCACGAGCCGAAACCCGCTGGCGCCGTCAGAATCCTCGACACCCCCAAGCGTCACCGCGACACGCAACTCATCGCCGGCCTCGTCGCTGCCGTCGACGATGATGTCCATGTCGGCAACCTCGATCACGGCGCCGAGCTCGCTGTTGGGAACCGACTCCTCCTGGTTGGACACGCGAATCAGTTGGATCCCGCCCGCTACCAAAATGAGAAGGCCGGTCCCCACGGCCAGGAGCAGCAGGGTTCGGGTCCGCATCTGCGATCAGTGTGGCAGGGCGCCGTCCGAACGGTGCATCGAAGGCCGACGCTCAGTCGCCGAGGTCGATGTCGTCCGAGCTCATGTCCTCCAGGACTGCCTCGCCCTTTTCGATGATGTCCTTCAGCTCGTCGGCGTCGAGCGCCTCGAGCACACTCAGCACTGCTTCGTCGAACGTGCCGATCGGGCTGACGTACCACTCGCCATCGACCTCGGAGACGACGATGCCCGGAACCTCGAAGTCCGCGAAGGCCGTTGTGACGCTGTCGATGAGCTCTCGGATGGCCTCGGGATCCTCGAAGTCGTTGAGCGCGTTGTCGAGCTCGGTGCTGATCTCGTCACCGGAGACGCACACCTCGTCCGTCTCCCCGTTCGCCTCCACGCTGAAACAACCGTCGGAGTACTGCAGGTAGGCGGTGTCGCCCTCGACCTCGATCTTCATGGCGAAGTCTTCGACGAAGACCTGGCGTTGATCGCCGTCCCCCTCGACCCGCAGGTCCTTCTCGGTGACGGTGATGCTCACAGCCTGCTCCTCGAACTCGGTCTGAGCGTCGTCGAGGAACAGCGGGGCGTAGCGCTGCAGGGCGCCGGCCTCACCGGGGTCGATGCCGGCGATGGCGGCCTTCAGGTCGGTGGCCTCCAGCGCCGCCAGCATGTTGTCGATCGCTCCCTCGGGAGAGTCGGCGCCGATCGGCGCCACAGCTTGCGAAGCCTCAGGGATCGCCGGCACGTCGCCGGTCTCAGAGTCGAACGTCGACTGACGTGCCTGCTCGGCGGCAAAGTAGAACAGGCTCAGGTACCACTCGCCGTCCTCTTGAACACCGACGAGCTGGAGGTCGAACGGCTCCTGCGTCGTGCTGCTCTCGGTATCGACGTCATCGAGCACGGGACCGGTGGGCAGCTCGTCGGCGTTGACCTCGACCGTAGCGTCGGCCGTGATGTTGAGGTGGACGATGTCATCGACGTTCGTCTCGGCTACTTCCACGTCCTCGTTCTCGAGCGTGACATCCACACCGTTGACGTCTTCGAGATTTACGTCGGACAGCACTTCGAGACGTTCGAGCTCGTCGATCATGTCGAACGCCGGGTCGCTGATGGCCCGGCGCTCACCCGGCAACAACAGCTCGGCGGCGCCCAGGGCATCGGTGTTCCGGAAGGCCTCGAGCGTGCGCTCGCCGAGCTCCTCCGGCGACGCCGAGCCGGCGGGCGCCGAATCGTCGTCGAGAACTCCCTGGTTCACGGCGAACACCGCCGCCGCTCCCACGGCCACCACTGCCACAGCGGCTGCGATGATCTTGCCCCGGCCGCGTCGTGGCGAGGACGTGGGCTCGACGGGCGCGGTCGGCGCACCTGGTCCACCGCCGGGCGGCAAGTAGGGCGGCATGGGTGGATTCGACGGTGGTCCTGCGGGTGCGCCGCCGGGAGGGCCAGAACGGATCGGCTCACGTCCCCTTTCAGGAGGGTTCCATGAGTTGCTCATTCGTGCTGCTCCGATGTCGCTGATGTGCGGATGTCGTTCCCGCTCCCAGTACGACGCTCGCGGCGCCGGTTCGGTTCACGTGATTCTCGAAAACCTCTCGCCCAGCGAAAGGCGCGCCGGCGCCGACCGCCGTCTGGAGACTACGGCGTCCGAAGCCTGCTCGCACGGCATTCGCGCGGCGTCGGGCCGGTGACGCCGGCATCGCACGTTCCCTAGAGTGACCCGATGAAAATCGCAGTGACCGGCGCCACCGGCCTGATCGGAACGGCCCTCGTCGAGCACCTCGAACGAGCGGGACACGACGTGCGGCGCGTCGTGCGTGACAGAGACCAGGCTGGTAAGTCCAGCCACGGGTCCGAGATCGCCTGGGCGCCGGCTGAGGGTGTGATCGACGCCGACGCCTTCGACGGCTTGGATGCCGTAGTCCACTTGGCGGGCGCTGGAATCGGCGACAAGCGCTGGACAGAGGACTACAAGCGGACGTTGCGGGAGAGCCGGATCGACGGCACGACGTTGGTGGCGAGAACGATCGCCGACTCGTCGCGTCCGCCGAAGGTGCTGATCTCGGCGTCGGGCGTCAACATCTACGGCGACCGTGGCGACGAGTTGCTCGACGAACGATCGACCGTTGCTGGACCGACCGACTTCCTGGCGTCGCTGTGCGTCGAGTGGGAGGAATGCACCGCTGCGGCAACGGCCGCCGGCACCCGTGTCGTCAACATTCGCTCGGGCGTCGTGTTGACGCCCGATGGCGGCGCCTTGAGCAAGCAACTGCCGCTGTTCAAGCTCGGGCTCGGCGGACGCTTCGGCTCCGGCCGCCAGTGGCAGGCGTGGATCTCCCTGCCCGACGAGATCGCAGCAATCGAGCACCTGCTCACGAGCGAACTGAGCGGTCCCGTCAACCTCACCGCGCCCCACCCGGTCACGAACCGGGAGTTCACGAAGACGTTGGGCGACGTGTTGCACCGCCCCGCCATCCTCCCGATCCCAAAGCTGGGCCCGTCGCTCGTCTTGGGGAGCGAGCTCGTCGAGGCGCTGCTCTTCCATTCGATGCGGGTAGTTCCCAAGGCGCTCGTCGACGACGGCTTCACGTACCGGCATCCGACGCTCGAAGCCGCATTGCGCAGCATGCTCCACCGCTGACGGCGGCCGCATCACACGTCGCACCGACGGTTGGTCAGGTCGCCGGCTGGTCGTCCTTCGTTGCCTCGATCTCGAGCTCGAGGTTCACCTTGTCGCCGACGAGGAAGCCTCCAGCCGCCAGCGCCTGGTTCCACGTCAGCCCGAAGTCCTCCCGGCTGATCGTGGTCGTTGCCGAGAAGCCGGCGACTGTGGCGCCCCACGGATTGGCGCCGACACCGTTGAACTCCACATCGAACACGACGGGTTTGGTGACGCCGCGAATGGTCAGATTGCCGGCCAGTTCGTAGTCGCTCCCCGAGCCGGATACGCCGGTGGACTCGAAGGTCATCGCCGGGTGGTTCTCCACATCGAAGAACTCGCCCGAGCGCAGGTGCTGATCGCGCGCCTCGTCGTTGGTGTCGATCGACGCCAATTGCACCGTGGCCGAGACCTTGGACCTGGCCGGGTCCTCGTCGATGACGATGTCGGCGCCGTAATCGGTGAAACGACCGCGGACCCTGCTGATCATCATGTGGCGCACGGTGAACCCAACGCTCGAGTGAGCCGGATCGATGGTCCAGGTGCCAGCCGCCTCAGCGGTGGCGGGAGTGGTTTCGGGGTCGCTCATGGTTGCTCGCTCGTTGGTCAGTGCTCGGATCGGATGATCTCGTTCACGCAAGCGTACCGGGCGGGAGCTTGCTGGCGCAACTGTTGTCGTGCGCTATGATGTCTTCGGTGAGTGGCAGCGAATCCAAGCCCAGGTGGCTCGACGAGAACGAACAGCGTGCATGGCGGGCCTACGTCGAATGCGTCGGCGATCTGTTCACGGCGTTCGAGAACGATCTGACCGAGTTCGGCTTGACGATGGGTGATTATCAGGTGCTGGTGTACCTGTCCGAGGCCGACGACCAAGCGCTGCGGATGTGCGACCTCGCCCGGCGGTTGCAACTCTCCCCGAGCGGTCTGACGAGGCGGCTCGACGGCATGGTGAAGGCTGGTTGGGTACGCCGCCAAAACTCCCAGATCGACCGTCGCGTGATGTTGGCCGAGCTCACCGACGCCGGACGTACAGCACTCGACGACGCCGCTCCTGGACATGTGGCGAGCGTGCGGCGCCACCTGATCGATCGACTCGACCGCCACCAGGTCCAGGTGATGGCCGAGATATTCACCGCAGTCGGCGACGGCCTGCGTAAGGAGAGCGACGTCCCCTGAACGACGCGACCGGTCACGCAGCCATCATGCGGCCGCCGAAGCGCCTGCAGGCGCCGGCGTGCCGAGCCGGGTCTTCACCTCTGAACCACGCGGCCTGGTCACGCACGCATGATGCGGCCGCCGAAGCGAGCGACGCAAATGAGGGCGAAAGTCATTTTGGAGGCATTCGGATGCCGCCGTCGACGCGGATGGTCTCGGCGTTCAGGTAGCTGTTGCGCACGCACTCCAGCACCACCGACGCCAGCTCCTCGGGCTCACCGAGGCGCTGCGGAAACAGCACTCCCTTGCGCAGGTTGGCCTTGAAAGCCTCACTGCCTTCTCCCTCGCCGTAGATCGGAGTGTCGATGAGCCCCGGCGCCACGGTGTTGACTCGGACACCGATGGCGGCGAGGTCGCGAGCGACCGGCAGTGTCATGCCCACGATGCCGCCTTTCGACGCCGAGTAGCTGGCCTGCCCGATCTGGCCGTCGAACGCGGCGACAGATGCGATGTTCACGATCGCGCCGCGCTCACCCGAGTCGAGCGGCTCGGTCTGGCTCATGGCCGTGCCGGCGATGCGGATGCAGTCGAACGTGCCGACCAGGTTGATGGCGACCACCCGCTTGAAGGCGTCCAGATCGGCCGCCGACTCGTACGAACCGTCCTTGCCCACGGTGCGCTGGGCCCAGCCGATGCCGGCCGAGTTCACGAGCACCCGCAGCGGCCCGGCCGACTTTGCCATCTCGACGGCGTCGACGATGTCCTCCGTCTTCGTCACGTCGACCGTGGCGAACATCCCGCCGATCTCATCGGCGAGCTCGTTGCCCTTGTCGGCCTGCAGGTCGGCGATGACCACCTTGGCGCCGGCCTCGGCCAGCGTCCTGCACACGGCAGCTCCGATGCCCGACGCCCCACCCGTCACGACCGCACTCACACCGTTGATGTCCATGACGCGGGACGATACGTCACCGCCGGAACGGACCGGGATCTAGTGCTGCTGCCGGCGGTAGCGTCTCAGCGGTGCGCGACCAGCCGGCACCTGCCACCCGAGCGATCACCGCAGGACGTCGCCAGCAGGGATCCAGCCTGGCGCCGCCACTCTGGGGCGCCAGCACATGGCAGACCGAAGGACTCGACGACACCCGCAAGCGGGCCGTCGACATGCGTCCCGACGATTTCTACAGCCGCTACGCCAACCCGACGGTGCGGGCGTTCGAGGAGGCGATGGCAGAGTTGGAGAACGCCGAGGAGGCACTGGCCTTCGGATCGGGCATGGGCGCCATCGCCTCGACAGTGCTCGCCCTGTGCTCGGCCGGGGACCACATCGTCGCCCAGCAGCAGCTTTACGCCGGCACGCTGGCATTCATCCAGGGCCCGTGCGCCCGCTTCGGTATCGAGCACACGCTGGTCGACGGCACGAGGCCCGGCGCATTCGCCGAGGCGGTGCAGCCCGGCCGGACGATGCTCGTGGTCGCCGAATCGCCGTCCAACCCGCGCCTCGATCTGGTGGACCTCGAGGACCTCGGCCGGGTGGCCGGACCGTTCACGCTCGTCGATTCCACGTTCGCCACGCCGATCGGCCAGCGACCGATCGATTTTGGAGTCGACCTGGTGCTGCACTCGGCGACGAAGGGCATCAGCGGCCACAACGATGCGACGCTCGGCGTCGTCGCCGGCGCCCGGGATCTGCTCGACGCCATATGGGCCTACGGCGTGCTGCACGGCGCCGCCCCATCGCCGTACGACGCGCTCAACGGCATCCGCGGGATCCGCACACTCGCCGTCCGCCAACATCACCAGGCCGGCGTCGCCCTACGCCTCGCCGAGTTGCTCGTCGCCCACCCCGGCGTCGTTGCCGTGCACTACCCGGGCCTGGCGGACCATCCTCAGCACGCGCTGGCGTGCCGTCAGCTGCTGTGCCCGCCCACCGTGCTCGCCATCGACCTGCGAGGCGGGCTGGACAGCGCCCGCACGATGATGGACGGCCTACGTCTCGTGCGATGCGCCACATCGCTTGGCGGACCAGAGACGCTCGTGTGCCATTCCGCGTCCAGCACGCATGTGAGCCTGACGCCCGACGAGCAGCAGCGCATCGGCATCACGCCGGGTCTGGTGCGCATCTCGGTCGGCCTCGAAGACGCCGACGACCTGATCGCCGATCTCACGCAGGCCATTCCGGTCTCATGACACGCTCGGTCTCTCGTCTTTGCTTTGTCGCATGACGCGCCGAGCAACTCGCGCCCTCGATAACCCGCGGGCTTCCAGGACGTGACCAAGTTTGTTACAGTTCCGTGTCGAACGGATCCCGAGGGCACACCCAACGACGTGCCAGGAGGATCGTGGTGAAGGTGGCGAACCACCACGCCGCCCAGCCACCGTTCACGAAGCCCGGCCCCGCTGTCGAACCGCCATCGCAGCGGGGTCGGGTCGCGTCCGTCGCAGTGCGCTTAGTGCTGCCGAGAGCGATGAGGGATGGCCGACACCGCCATCTGATCCACGGCGTCGTTCATCGGATCTCCTGAGTGGCCCTTGACCCATCCGAACGTGGCACCCGTCTCGGCCACCAGCGCGACGAGGGGCCGCCAAAGATCGGCATTGGCCACCGGCTGCTTCTTGGCGTTGCGCCAGCCGTTGGCCTGCCAGCGCACCCACCAACGGTCGCGAAAGCAGTTGACGACGTACGTCGAGTCCGACATCACCATGAGCGGCAGCGGCTGCTGTTGCAACGCCGTCAGCGCCTCGAGAGCTGCTCGGATCTCCATGCGCTGGTTCGTCGTCGACGGCTCACCACCGGAACCCGACGGCTCGGCGGTGGGGGCGACGGCCCACGCCCATCCGCCGGGCCCCGGATTGCCGCTGCACGCCCCGTCGGTGTACACGAGCATGGGTCCGTCAGCGCGGTCGGCGTCACCATCCCGATCGAAGAGCGTCGTCACCGGCTCCAGTCTGTCGCACCGGTCCGGATTCCGGCGGACATCCGGGCGCTACTGATCGGTAATGGTGCGAGACTGATCGCATGATCTTTGACGGGTACGTGCACCAGATCCCCGACACCGATCCGGTCGAGACGGGCGAATGGCTCGACTCGCTCGACGCCGCCATCGACGCACACGGGAAGACCCGCGCCCGCTACCTGCTCTCACGTTTGCTGGAACGTGCGACAGCGGCGCAGGTGAGCTTCCCGGCCACAGTGTCGACTCCTTACGTCAACACCATCCCGCGCGAGCAGGAACCTTGGTTCCCCGGCGACGAGCACATCGAGCGCCGCATTCGCGCCTTCATCCGATGGAACGCGGCGATGATGGTGATCAAGGCGAACAAGATCGCAGAGGGCATCGGCGGCCACCTGTCCACGTTTGCCAGCTCGGCCAGCCTCTACGAGATCGGCTTCAACCACTTCTTCCGTGGCAAGGAGGACGGCACGGCCGGAGATCACGTGTACTTCCAAGGCCACGCCGCCCCAGGGATCTACGCACGTGCCTACCTCGAGGGGCGCCTCACCAACGACGACCTCGACCACTTCCGGCGCGAGATCGGCCGCGAGAATCGGGGGCTGTCGAGCTACCCGCATCCCCGCCTGATGCCCGAGTTCTGGGAGTTCCCGACCGTTTCGATGGGCTTGGGCCCGATCTCGGCGCTGTATCAGGCCCGCTTCAACCGCTACCTGCTGAACCGCGAGCTCTCCGACACCAGCAACTCACGGATTTGGGCGTTCCTCGGCGACGGCGAGTGCGACGAACCCGAGAGCCTTGGCGCCATCTCACTGGCCGCCCGCGAGCACCTCGACAACCTGATCTTCGTCGTCAACTGCAACCTGCAGCGCCTCGACGGCCCCGTACGGGGCAACGGCAAGATCATCCAAGAGCTCGAGGCGGTGTTCCGCGGGGCAGGCTGGAACGTCATCAAGGTGATCTGGGGTTCGAAGTGGGACGAGCTGGTCGCCAAGGACAAGGACGGCGCACTGCTCAACAAGATGAACACGACCGTCGACGGCGAGTTCCAGCGTTACTCCGTAGAGAGCGGTGAGTACATCCGCGACCACTTCTTCGGTCCCGACCCCCGGCTGCGCCAGATCGTGTCGCATCTCAACGACGACGATCTGCGCAACCTGCCCCGCGGCGGTCACGACTACCGCAAGTTGTATGCCGCCTACAAAGCCGCTACCGAGAACCTCGGCAGCGGCGCCCCGACCGTCATCCTGTGCAAGACCATCAAGGGCTGGACGCTGGGGCCAGGCTTCGAGGGGCGCAACGCCACCCACCAGATCAAGAAGATGAAGAAGGAGGAGCTCGTCGCTCTGCGCGACCGGCTGTACCTGCACGACGAGATCCCCGAGGATGCCATCGAGGCCGACGACCCTCCGTACTTCCGCCCGGCGAAGGACTCGATCGAGTACCAGTACATGATGGAGCGTCGCAAGGCGCTCGGCGGGCCGTTGCCGAGTCGCAGCACCAAGGTGCGCAAGCCCATCCAGCTCGCGCCCGAGGAGACCTACGCCGAGCTGCTCGGAGGCTCCGGCAAGCAGCAGGTCAGCACGACGATGGGGTTCACGCGGCTGCTGCGCACGCTGGCACGGGATGCCCGCATGGGCCCACGGGTGGTGCCGATCATCCCCGACGAGGCACGCACGTTCGGCATGGACGCCCTGTTCCGGGAGCTGAGGATCTACGCCGCCCAGGGCCAGAAGTACGAGTCGGTCGACCACGACCTGCTGCTCTCCTACACCGAGAGCGATGACGGGCAGATCCTGGAGGAGGGGATCACCGAGGCCGGCTCCACGTCCAGCTTCATCGCCGCCGGCACCAGCTACGCCACCCACGCCGTGCCGATGGTGCCGTTCTACACGTTCTATTCGATGTTCGGCTTCCAGCGCGTCGGCGACCTCATCTGGCAGGCGGCCGACCAGCGCGCCAGGGGCTTCCTGCTCGGCGCTACGGCCGGGCGCACCACATTGGCCGGCGAGGGACTGCAGCATCAGGACGGCCACAGCCATGTGCTGGCCAGCACCGTCCCGCCGTGCCAGGCCTACGATCCGGCGTTCGCCTACGAGGTGGCCACCATCGTGCGCCTGGGACTCGAGCGCATGTACGGGTCCGACAGCCCCGACGGCGATCG
>JACDHN010000172.1 GCA_013821025.1 Acidimicrobiia bacterium
CGGCACCACTGCCCCCGACCGAACGTGGATCGGGATCTCGTCTGCAGGCGCGTCGACGGTCACGGTGCTGGCGCCGCGGCGCACCGTGACGTCGCCCAGCGCCAGGGACCCGTCGCGCTCGACGTACCTGGTGGAACGCCACAGATCAACCCACTCGCCGGCCGGCAGGTACACCTTTCGACGCCTGGCGCCGGGACGGATCACGGGCGCAACGAGCAGGTCGGCCCCGAACATGTACTGGTCGTGGCGGCCAACAGCTTCGGCGTCGTCGGGATGACTGAGCACGTGATGGCGCATCAGCGGCATCCCCGTGGCCCGGTACGTCTCCTGGGCGCCGGCGAGGTACGGGTACAGCTGGGTGCGCAGCTTGGAATACCGCCGCCAGACCGGCAGCACGTCGGGATCGAGCACCTGGGCTCTCGGCACGGAGCTCAGCGAGATGCCACCTGACTGCAGCCGCATCACACCCGACAGGGCGCCGAACTGGATCCACCGGTTCAGAAGCTCGGGCGTCAGCTCGTCCTCGAACCAGAGAAAGAAACCACCGATGTCGGATCCCCACACACCGACCCCGGACAAGCCCATGCCGAGGCCGCTGTACACGGCCGACGTCAGGCCGTCGAAGCCCCACGTCGCAGTGGGATCGCCGCCCCACACGATCGGAGACTCAGCGATGGCGCCCGTCCATCCGGAGCGGTTGTAGCGCGCCAGCGGGCGTGGCGCCGCCTCGGCGTAATCGTTGGCGGCGGCGTGGTACTGCTCCACGTAGCGGTTGTGCATCACTGGCCCGAGCGTGCCGTCGACCGAGACGGCGTCGGTCGGGGTGTACTCGCCGAAGTCCTCCATCCAGCCGTCGTAGCCGTCGGCGATGGTGAGATCGAGCACGTCGTGGAACAGCTGGCGGCCTTCCGCGCTGGAGAAGTCGAACTGGGCAACATCAAACTGATCCGCGGTGGAGTAGCGATACCGGTACGGGCCACCGTCGGGCGCTGCCGTGAAGCCACCTTCGGTCTCACCTCGCTCGTACACACCGCTGAAGTCGGTGCACACCATCGGGTTGATGTAGGTCGTCACGGCCATGCCGGCGTCATGCATCCGCTTCGTGCGGGCTCGCTCGTCGGCGCGCTGGCCCCGGTGGTCCGCACACGGCAGGTAGTGGGTGTACGTCTGGGCCAGTGACACCGGCACATCGGCGCGCGCGATGGCCGCCAACTCGTCTACCTCGTCGCCGGCGGGCTGCCACCACGGACCGAGCACGAACGGCGCCGACGGATCGGGCTGCCGACCGATCGCCGCGCTCATCCGCTCGAGCGCATCGGCCGGCTTCGGCCCTGCGAACAGGCGCAGGTCGAGGCGAGGAGCGTCCACCCCGACGGTCCAACGTCCAGGGCGTTCGGGCGTTGCCAGATCGAACCAGCTCGTGTGGTCGTTGTCGACGAGCACCCCGTAGCCCCGGCTCGACAACACCCACGGCACGGGGAAGTAGGTGGCATCCTTGCGAGAGCTGAACCCTGGCTCGGGTATGAGACCCTTCACGATCTCCATCTGCTCGGCGCGGTACGGACCGTCATGCACCCGGTTCTCCACCCTGCGGCGGCGATGGTCGACAGCCGTGGCCCGCTGGCCGAGCCCGAAGAAGCGCTCGTCTGGTTGGGCAGCGAAGTCAACGGCGACCCGCTGCACACTGGGTCCCGATGGTCGGACGCTCATCGAGATGCTGCCGTCGCCGGCGGGTCGCAGGACGACGACGATGTGACGTCCGCCGGGATGGTCGGTGGCAAAGGTCAGCCGAGCTCCGCCGTCGGCGAACTCGGTGTCGACGACGGACGTGCTGCGGTGACGTCCGTCGGCAGTGGTGACGATCAGGCTGCCGTTGGCGACCGTGCGCAGCGTGTCGGCATCGCTACCGTCCCGGAACCGCACACCACTGGGTCGGGGCGTTGCCACGAGCGGGCCGGATTCGACAACCCCGCCGTCGCTGTCGTCGATCGGTCCGGGACCATCGGGCTGTTCGGGGTCGGTGCCGCCCGCTACGTCGGGTCCGGTGCCGGCCGGCCCGGACACCGAGCTGCTGGGGACATCGCTCGCCGGTGTCGACTCGCCGTCATCGTCACCGACGCGCGCCACGATCACGGCCGCCACGACGAGCGCGGCTACTGCGAGGGCGGAGATCAGGAGCTTGGCGGACGCACGCTCGGCCATCGCGCCAATGTCTCACACAGCGACGACGGTACGCCCGGTCGGCGCCGACCACAGCGCCAGCGCGCTGCCAAGGGCCACGCCGAGCGCCGCGCCGCCAACGACGTCGAGCGGGTTGTGAGCGCCCAGATACACCCGGGCGACGCTGTTTGCGACAGCCACGACGACGGGCAGCAGCTTCGACGCGCCTCGCAGGTGCGGGATCAAAAGTGCGGCGACGGACCAGGCGATGATGGCGTGGCCAGACACGAACGACTCGCCCGTGAGCGGGACATCGCGGAAATTTCCGCAGCTCGTGTGACCGCCGCAGATCGATGTTGCCGGGCGCTCCCGGTCGACGAGCTGCTTCACGACGAGCTTCTCGAGCGCCAGCTTCAACGGGATCGTCGCCAGGAGTGCCACGGCAAGGCGCCAACGCCGAACGTACAGAGCGCCGAGCGCAACCACAGCGGGCACGAGCAGCAGCCCGGCGTACTGGAACAGCGTCATGGCCGGGCGTAGCGCGTCGGGGAGATCGTTCACGGCGTGGAACGCGTCAACCTCCCATGCCGGCACGTCGCCCGACGCGGCGACGATCCCGCAGACGATGGCCACGAGCATTCCAACGATCACCGATGTGACGAGCGGGCGCCGCATCGATGCCGGCATCATCGCCTCAGGATAGGAACTCGTCGAGCCGGCGGCGCAGTGCGGCGGCGTGGGCCGGAAAGCCTTCGTGGTCGGCGAGGGCGATCACAGAGGGCGCCATGCGCGCCATGGCCTCGGGGTCGGCTCGGGCGATGGCGGTGCGCTTCAGGAACGTGGCGGCGGTGATCCCCGACGACACGTGGGCGAAGCCCGACGTGGGCAGCGAGGCCGGGCAGCCGATCACGAAGTTGGCGGCGCTGAACGGAGTGTGCTGGCCGACGAGGATCTCGCCGGCGTTGACGAGTCCTTCGACGATGCGACCCTGATCGGCCTCGCCGACAGCAACCTGGAGGTGCTCGGGGCCGTACTCGTTGGCAATCCGGATGGCTTCGTCGAGGTCGACGGCGAGCACGCAGCCCCCGTTTTGACCGAGGGCAGCGCGCGCCGCCTCCGCGCGGACGCCTGCCAGGTCCCTGAGCTGGCGGGTCAGCTCCCGGTCGACCGATGCCGCCAGCGCCTCGTCGGTGGAGACGAGCACCACCGATGAGTCGGTTCCGTGCTCGGCCTCGATCAGTAGATCGGCGGCCAGTCGCTCAGGGTCGGCGGAGGCGTCGGCGATGACGAGGCTCTCGGTCGGTCCCAGCAGCATCATCGTCGTCAGACCGTGGCGCTGCATCTCTACCTGCGCCAAGATCACGGGCGGTGACCCGGGCCCGACCACCTTGCGCACACTCGGGATGCGTTCCGTGCCGAACCCCAGGGCGGCGATGCCCGCCGGCCCGTTGACGCGGAACACATCGGCGATGCCCAACTTCCGGCACACGACGAGCACTGCGGGATCGACTTCGCCCGTGCCGCCGGGAAGGGGTGGGACGACGAGCACGATGCGCGGCACGCCAGCCATGGTCGCCGGGACGCCGAGCTGGTAGGCGACGCTCGGATAACTCGCCTTGCCCGATGGCACGAACAGACCGACAGATGCGATCGGCGTCAGCTTCTCACCGACCTGCAATCCCGGCTCGGACTCGAACTCCCAGTCGGCCAGGCCAACCAACTGGTGCTCGCTGAACGCACGGAGGTGGGCAATGGCGTCGTCGATGGCGTCGTCGACGGCGACACTGACCTCCGCTGCGGCCAGCTCCTCCTCGCCGACGCGCAGATCGTCGGGGTCCAGCTCGATACCGTCGAAGCGGGCAAGCGCGTCGCACACGGCGTCGTCACCCCGCCGGCGAACGTCCTCGATCAACGCCCCGATGGATGCCCGCAGTTCGGGATCGAAGATCTCGGAGAGCCCACGACTGCACAGCGAGTGGCGTTCGTCGCCGGACATCTCGCTCCACACGAGCCGCCGCATCACGTCCATGCCCTGCGAAGGTAATGGACGTTCATGATGCAGCCGCCGAAGCGCCTGGAGGCGCCGGCGTGCTGACCGGGTCTTCACGTCTGAACGACGCGACCCGGTTCCGTTCATGATGCAGCCGCCGAAGCGCCTGGAGGCGCCGGCGTGCTGACCGGGTCTTCACGTCTGAACGACGCGACCCGGTTCCGTTCATGATGCAGCCGCCGAAGCGCCTGGAGGCGCCCGGCGTGCTGACCGGGTCTTCACGTCTGAACGACGCGACCCGGTTCCGTTCATGATGCAGCCGCCGAAGCGCCTGGAGGCGCCGGCGTGCTGACCGGGTCTTCACCTCTGAACGACGTGACTCGGTAGTAGCGTTCGGCCGCGTTTCCCAGCGCACTTCAGGAGCGTGTCCGTGCCCGTCACCGTTGTCGTCGGCGCCCAGTGGGGTGACGAGGGCAAAGCGAAGATCATCGACCTGTTGTCGAAGGAACACACCCATGTCGTGCGCTACCAGGGTGGCCACAACGCCGGCCACACCGTGGTCGTGGGAGGCGATCGGTACGCGCTGCAGCTGATCCCGAGTGGGGTGCTGTACGACCACGTCGTACCGGTGATCGCCAACGGGGTCGTCGTTGACCTGCCGACGCTGTTCGACGAGATCGATGCGCTCGAGGCCAGGGGTCACTCCTGCGAGCGCCTCGCTGTGTCGAGCCGGGCCCATCTGATCTTCCCGTGGCACCAAGCCCACGACGCCATCGCCGAGGCCGTGCGTGGAGATGACAAGATCGGCACAACGCTCAAGGGCATCGGCCCTGCATACGCAGACAAGGCCCGGCGTGTCGGTTTGCGCGCCGGTGACGTCGGTGATCTCGATGCCTTCGCCGTCGCGCTGCGGGCTCGAGCCGAGGCCGAGGACGCTCAGATCCGTGCCGCTGGCAGCGAGGCGCTCGATATCGACGAGATCGTCGAGCGCTTTGTCCGGCTCGGGGCGCGCCTCGCCCCATACGTGGCCGACACGGTCGAGTTGCTGCACGAGGCGCTCGCCCGTCACGATCATCTGCTGCTCGAAGGCGCTCAGGCGACGTTCCTCGACTTGGACCACGGCACGTACCCGTACGTGACGTCGTCCAATCCGACTGCTGGTGGAGCCTGCATGGGCACCGGCATCGGTCCTCGTGAGGTCACCAGGGTCGTGGGGATCACGAAGGCCTACACGACCCGCGTCGGTGCCGGTCCGTTCCCGACCGAGCTCGGCGACGCCGACGGCGACCGCCTCGTGGAGGTCGGCAAGGAGTTCGGCACCGTCACCGGCCGGAGGCGCCGGGCCGGCTGGCTCGACTGCGCCATGTTGCGCCAGGCCGTTCGCCTGAACAGCCTCACCGAGCTGGCGCTCACGAAGCTCGATGTGCTCGACGGCTTCGAAGAGGTGAAGGTCTGTACGGCCTACGAGATCGACGGCACGATCAGTCGTGGGTACCCCGACCGCTCGGTGTTGCTGGCCCGTGCCCGGCCCGTGTACACGGCGATGCCTGGCTGGAGCGAGACCATCGGCGAGGTGCGCTCGCCCCATGACTTGCCCGATGGGGCCCGCCGGATGCTCGAACTGGTACAGGACGAGGTGGGGATCAAGGTCGGCGTCGTCGGTGTCGGCGCCGAGCGAGACGACCACCTGCAGTGGACGGCAACATGATTCCCCGTTACTGCACGCCCGAGATGGACGAGGTCTGGTCCGACGTTCGACGCCTCGAGCGCTGGCTGGAGGTGGAGCTACTGGCCACCGAGGCGCAGGCGAAGATCGGCGTCGTACCCGTCGATGATGCCGAGCAATGCCGACGCCGAGCTCCTGAGGTTGACGAGACCTTCGTCGCCGACGTGCTCCAACGCGAAGCTGTCACCAACCATGACGTGGCGGCGTTCGT
>JACDHN010000025.1 GCA_013821025.1 Acidimicrobiia bacterium
GACCTCGCTGCCACCAGCGCGTTCCTCGATGAGGCGCCAGACCAGTTGCGCGAGATCGATATCGATCTCATCGGGCCCGAGCGGCTGATGCAGGCCACCGTCCGCGTCCATGCTGCGGCACGAGATGGCGCCGACGCCCACGACGCCGGCGCCACCCGTGGTCGTCTCGGGCGTCGGGCCGTGGTCGACTGGACGCTGTCCATCGACGGCGGCGACGGCCAGCATCCCCTCGACGAGGCCGCTGCCGCCCGGGCCGAGGCCGCCGGAGCCAGCCTGCTCTACTCCGGTGGACGGTGGGTGCGCATCGACGGCGAGGCGCTGCGCGCGGCGCAACGTCGACTGTCGACGTTCCGGGTCTCGCACTCCAGCATCGGCGGCGCCGCCCTGCTCCGCCTGGCGGCCGACGCCGAGGACCAACTCGAGGTGCCGGTCGACCTCGAGGGCGTCGCCGGGTGGACCCGCCTGCTGCTCGAAGGCCTCGGCGATGACCGTCTCGAGGAGGCGGAAGAACCCGACGGGTTCCAGGGCACGCTGCGGCACTACCAGCGCCGGGGGCTGCAGTGGTTGCGCACACTCGCCGGCGCCGGGCTCGGCGGTTGCCTGGCCGACGACATGGGACTCGGCAAGACGGCCACGACGCTCGCACACCTGGTCTCGCGCCCGGGACCCCACCTCGTGGTGTGCCCGCTGAGCGTCGTGCGCAACTGGCAGAGCGAGTGCGCCCGGTTCACGCCGTCATTGCGCACGCTCGTGCATCACGGCAGCCTGCGCACCCGCGGGCGCGACACCCTGTTCGCCCTGTCCGACTACGACCTCGTCATCACCACGTACGGCTTGCTCACGCGCGACATCGACACGCTCGGCGACGTGAGCTGGACGACGCTCGTGCTCGACGAGGCGCAGGCGGTCAAGAACGCCTCGACCCAGGCTGCTCGCGCCGTACGGGCAATCCCGTCCCACCAGACGATCGCCCTGACCGGCACGCCGGTGGAGAACCGCCTCGGCGACCTGTGGTCCATCCTCGACGCCGTAAACCCCGGCATCCTCGGCTCCCGTCGCAACTTCCGCGATCGCTTCGCCCACCCGATCGAGCGCCACAGCGACGCCGTCGCTGCCTTTAGGTTGCGCACCATCACCGAGCCGCTGCTGTTGCGCCGCACGAAGTCCGACAAGCAGTTGGTGCCAGACCTCCCCGACAAGATCGAACAGGTGGCATGGGCGAGGCTGACGCCCGAGCAGTCGATCCTCTACCGGCAGGTGGTCGACCAACTGCTCGTTGATGCCGACGCCGAGCAAGGCATGCGTCGCCGTGGCATCGTGCTTGCCGCCATCACTCGCCTCAAGCAGATCTGCAATCACCCGGCCCACGCGCTCGGCGACGGATCACGCCTCGAGGGCCGCAGCGGCAAGCTCGACCGGTTCGACGAGTTGCTCGGTGACATCCTCGACGGCGACGATCAGATGCTCGTCTTCACGCAGTTCCGGGTGATGGGGCTGCTGCTGCGCCAGCATCTGCTCACCCGCTTCGGCCTCGCCGTCCCGTTTCTCGACGGCTCTGTGAGCGCCGCCGGGCGGATGTCGATGGTCGACCGGTTCCAGGCCGGCGGCGACCGCATGCTGCTGATCTCGCTGAGAGCCGGCGGCACCGGGCTCAACCTCACGGCCGCCTCGCACGTGTTGCACTACGACCGGTGGTGGAACCCGGCGGTGGAAGACCAGGCCACCGACCGGGCGTGGCGGATCGGCCAGCACCGCACGGTGATGGTGCACAAGCTCGTCACCGAGGGCACCATCGAGGAGCGCATCGCCGCCGTCATCGACGAGAAGCGGTCCGTGGCCAACGCCGCCGTCGGCCGCGGCGAAACCTGGATGTCCGAGCTGTCGACCGACGAGCTGGCTTCACTCGTCAGGCTCGATGCGCCGAGCACCGAGGGCACGCCGTGAGCCGCCCGTTGCGGGCCCTCGGCCCCAACCAGCCCGGGCAGTTCATGGCCACCAGAGTGCGGGTGCTGGCGGCCGAGCTCTCTGATCCCCAGCGCTTGGCCCGCGGTCGCGAATACGTCGACACGGGCGCCGTGGTCGACATCGAAGTCGAACCGGGGCTGGCTACGGCGACGGTCCAGGGGTCGCGACCCGGCCCGTACGTCGTCGAGCTCAACGTCGAACACGGCGACGGGCCGCCGCTGCGCCGGGAGATCGACGCCTCGTGTAGCTGTCCCGACGATCCCGACGCCGCTCATGGATGGTGCAAACACGCTGTGGCGACGCTGATCGTGCTGGCCAACGAGATCGCAGTCGTCCCCGACACGCTCGCCCGCTGGCGCTCATCGACGGTCGACGTCCCGACCGGCCGGGGCCCAGCGGCCGCCGAGGCAATCTCCGATCCGTTGGGGCCTGCACTGCGGGTGCCCGACGGCATCACGATGCCTGACCTTCCCGACGTCAGTCCGCTGCCAGCCGGGACGATCACCGATCCCGACGTCGTCGCATTGCTGCGTTCGGCCTATGAACTGATCTGCGGGCATTCGCCACCGCCGAGCGAACCGCCCGGGAACCGGGTGGCGGTCCCAGACGTCTGATCTGCGGCTCAGCCGCCATCACAGGCTCGACGCACGTACGATCGGACTGCCGCAGCAACGAAGGAAGACCGTATGTATCGCAGCAGTCTGTCTGCAGTCGGCCGACGCCGCATTGCCGAAATCACCATGACGTCGGTCGTGCTGCTGGCTGCATGCGGCTCCGGCGGCGGCGGCGACTCGTTCTCGTCCGGTCGCGCGTGCCGCAACGTCGAACGGCTGATCGAGGCCGTCCAAGCGGGCGACCCGAGCACGGCCGGCCAGGAGCTCGACCGTCTCACCGACGACGTTGAGGTCGAGTCGCGGATGGATGGCGCCGAGTTGGATGACGTCGTCGACGACCCCGACGGCGACACCGTCGATGCCATCGAGGATGCCGTGTCCGGCCTCAACTGCGATCTCGACATCGAGGACGTCGACATCACCGATCGGACCACGGACCCGCCGGTGACCGACCCCACGACAGACCCGACGAGAGACCCGACAGTGACAGATCCGACAACGGACCCGACGATGACGGATCCCACGACCGACTCGACGGGCGACCCGCCGTTCACGCTGCCCCAGGCCCCGACCACTTCCACGGTGCCGCCGACCGATCCGACAACCCCACGTCCGCCGGTCACGACGGCCTCCACACCGAGGTCCACTGATCCGCCGAACTCGGATCCGCCGCGATCCGACCCTACCGCTGCGCCGACCACGGGTCGCAGCGACCCGGTGCCGCTGATCGCTGTCGACGTCGGCGCCATCGAATCCCGAGACGTCGGCGAGTACGACGAGCGTGGCATCGAGGAGCTGGCCCAGCTCTTCGGCCTCGACGCTCTCATGGTGCCGGCTGGACCGAATGCCGTCGACCTCGTCTACGTGACCCAGGATTTCGGCGACAACCCCTCCCGCTACGACGACTTCGGGTTCCAGTTCGCCAGCAAGCTCAGCGAGCGCGAGGTGCTGGCACGCTTTCGAGACGCCGTGTCGGGGCAGGGTGACTACACCTTCGAGAACCGGAACACCGCCGGCACCATCGGGTTCGACACCGAGCCCGCCGACATCGACGACCAGATCCCCAATTGGGACGTCGCAGTGTCACCCAAGGACGGCCAGGTCCACCGCGTCGAGATCGTGCGCTCCGATTACAGCGACGACGTCCGCACCCGGATGCGCGACATCATCGCCGACAAACGCAAAACGGAGCTCGGGTTGCTCGACGAGTTGGGATGGGACGTGTCGGGCTTCAGCTACTACAGCTCGACGGCCGCATCCTCCACTCCCTACGAGACGTCCGATCTCACGTTCGTCACGTCCGATGCGATCGTCAAGGCCAAGGATCGTCTCGTCGGCGCGCTCGGCGGTGGCGCCAAGGCGAGCAAGGAGGACGACTTGTTCAACATCGAGACGCCCGAGGGAGTGTGGTTCCTCTCCCCCGACTACGGCGCCGGCGTGACGGGACGGTTCACCGGCCGGTAGGCGGGCGTTGACCGAACACGGCCACGGCTTGGCGAAGCGGCACGAGATCCCGCCGCTGGCGCCGTTGCGCTGCGACTTCGGCGTTGTCCGCCGCCGCTCTCGCCTCGGCCAGTTGGCGGCGCAAGCGGATGTTCTCGACCTCCAGCTGCATCACCCGGCGGATGCCCTCGAGGTTCATCCCTTCGGCTGCCAACTCCGAGATGCGGCGCAGCAGCTCGATGTCGGCGTCGCTGTACCGGCGGTTGCCGCCATCGGTCCTCGCAGGACGCACCAGGCCGCGGCGCTCATAGATGCGCAAGGTTTGCGGGTGCATGCCCGCAAGCTCGGCGGCGACCGAGATGACGTACACCGCCTGGGTTCGAGTGCGAGCCGCCATCAGGTGACCTCCTCGGCCACGCTAGCCGCGGCCAGTTGCTCGATCGCCGAACGCTGCTCGTCGCTCAGCGACGCCGGGACGACCACGTCCACGGTCACGATCATGTCGCCGGTGCCCTTGCGGCTCGTGATGCCCTTGCTGCGCACCCGGTGCCGTGAACCGCTCTGGGTGCCAGGTGGAAGGCGCAGCGTGACGTGGGCACCGTCGAGCGTCGGCACCTCGACGTTGCCGCCGAGCGCCACCTGTGGGAACGTCACGGGCACTCGAACCGTCAGGTTGTTGCCCTGGCGTGCGAACCGGGCATGCGGGGTGACGTGGATCTCGACCAACAGATCTCCGGGAGGACCACCGTTGCGGCCCGGGGCACCACGTCCCTTCAGCTTGATGGCCTGGCCGTCGGCCACGCCCGCCGGGATACGAGTCTGGACCTCGCGCTGGCGCCTCTCCACGCCGCTGCCGTGGCACGTGGTGCACGGCTCGGGGATGACGACGCCGGTTCCCTGACACGTTCGGCACGGCGAGGAGAACGAGAACAGGCCCTGGTTGTCGTCGACGACTCCGCGCCCGGCACATGTCGGGCACACCTGCGGAGACGTGCCGGGCTTGGCCCCCGACCCGTGACACGTGGAGCACTGGGCGTCGCTCGTGAGGTACAGCGTGGTCGTGATTCCTCGCACGGCGTCCTCGAAGCCAATGGTCAGCTCGGCCCGCAGATCGGCGCCGCGCCGGGGACCAACGCCCGAGACGCCGCCGTCGCCCCTGCTGCGACGGCCGAACATCTGGCCCAGGAAGTCGCCAAGGCCACCGCCGGCACCATCCATGTCGCCGGCGTTGAACGAGAACCCGCCAGGACCGCCGCCGACCGGACCCATGGAACGGACCTCGTCGTACTCGGCGCGCTTGGCCTCGTCGCCCAACACGTCGTATGCCGCCGACACCTCCTTGAACCGCTCCTCGGCGCCAGGGTCCCCTGGGTTGGCGTCAGGGTGCAGTTGGCGAGCCAACCGCCGGTACGCCTTCACGATCTCCTTCTGGCCGGCGTCGTGCGCCACGCCGAGGACCTGGTAGTAGTCCTTCTCGAACCACTCGCGGTTGACGGCCACGCTTCAGTCCCTGGTTCGTACCATGGCGGGACGCAGGGTTGTGCCCTTCCAGCGGTAGCCGCTGCGCAGCACGTCGGCGACGACGACGTCACCGCCATCGCCGGCCTCGTGGGCCACGGCGTCGGCGATCTCGGGGTCGAAACGCTGATTCTCGAGGTCGACCATCTCCAAACCGTGCTTGCGCAACTCGCTCAGCATGGCGTTGAGCAGCGGACCGACCTCGTCGGGATGGCGCAAGTACGCGGCCTCGGCGGCATCGAGCACCGGCAGCAGCGCCTCGGCCAGCCGACCAGTCGCCCGTTCCACGTCGGCGGCCGACTGGGCGGCCGCCCGCTTGCGGTAGTTCACGAAGTCGGCCTGCACCCGCTGGATCAGCTCTTTGAGCGCATCGCGCTCGGCGATGAGTTGATCTCGCTCGCTCTCTGCCTGGTCTCGCTCGCTGCGCTCGCTCGACTGCTCCTCGTCGCTGGCGCTTCCCTCGTCGCCTGACCCTCCATCGTTCACATCCCGGGGGCCGAAGCGTTGCGCCCCTGGGTCGCGTTCGTGCTGCCAGTCTGGCTCGCTCGACTGCTCCTCGTCGCTGGCGCTTCCCTGTTGCTGGTCTCGCTCGCTGCGCTCGCTCGACTGCTCCTCGTCGCTGGCGCTTCCCTCGTCGCCTGACACTTCACGCTCGACATCCTGGGGGCCGAAGCGTTGCGTCCCATGACTCTCGTCGGCGGATGGTGGCCTCTCGTCGTCGGCGCGCTCGCTCTGCCGCGGTTCGTCGTCTGACGACGCGAGCTCTTGTTCGGACACGGGGGTCACTTCTGCTCGTCGGTGGCCGAGTCGTCGTCGACGATCTCGGCGTCGACGACATCGTCGTCGTCAACGGTGCCGGCACCCGCATCGGCGCTCTGGCCGCTGGCCGACGTGCCGGTGGCGTTCGCGTCGCGCGCCGCCGCCTCGTACAGCTTCTGGCTGAAGGCCTGGCTGGCGGCCATGAGCGTGTCGGTCGCCGTCTTGATGGCAGCATTGTCGTTGCCCTCGAGGGCACTGCGCAGATCGGTCAGCGGCTGTTCCACGGCCGCCCGCTCCTCGGGCGACACGCTGTCGCCCTGGTCGCGCAGCACCTTCTCGGTCTGGTACACGAGGGAGTCGGCGTTGTTGCGCACCTCGGCCTCCTCGCGGCGGGAACGGTCCTCCTCGGCGTGCGCCTCGGCGTCTTTCACCATGCGTTCGATGTCGTCCTTGGGAAGTGTCGACTGACCGGTGATGGTCATCGACTGCTCCTTGTTGGTGGCGCGGTCCTTGGCCGACACGTGCACGATGCCATTGGCGTCGATGTCGAACGTCACCTCGATCTGCGGCATGCCCCGCTGGGCCGGCGGCAAGTCGACGAGCTGGAACTTGCCCAGTGTCTTGTTGTACCCGGCCATCTCGCGCTCGCCCTGCAGGACGTGGATCTCCACCGACGGCTGGTTGTCGTCGGCCGTCGTGAACACCTCGGTGCGGCGGGTGGGGATCGTCGTGTTGCGCTCGATGAGCCTCGTCATCACGCCGCCCTTGGTCTCGATGCCGAGGCTGAGTGGCGTGACGTCGAGCAGCAGCACGTCCTTGACGTCACCGCGCAGCACACCGGCCTGGACAGCGGCGCCGACAGCGACCACCTCGTCGGGATTCACCGACTTGTTGGGCTCGCTGCCCGTGAGCTCCAGCGCCAGATCCTGCACGGCGGGCATGCGCGTGGAGCCGCCGACGAGGATCACATGGTGCAGGTCGCCCTTCGAGACGCCGGCGTCCTTGAGCGCCTGCTCGAACGGCACCCGGCAGCGCTCGATCAGATCGGACGTCATCTCCTGGAACTTGGAGCGGCTGAGTGACTCGTCGAGGTGCAGCGGGCCGTCCGCTGTGGCAGTGATGAACGGCAGGTTGATCTGAGTCTGCTGAACCTGGCTGAGCTCGATCTTCGCCTTCTCGGCGGCTTCCTTGAGCCGCTGGACGGCCATGCGGTCGTTGGACAGGTCGACGCCGTGTGCCGACTTGAACTGGGTCACGAGCCAGTCGATGACCCGCTGGTCCCAGTCGTCGCCACCGAGCGACGTGTCACCGTGGGTGGACTTGACCTCGAACACCCCGTCGCCGATCTCGAGCACGGACACGTCGAACGTGCCGCCGCCGAGGTCGAACACGAGCACCGTCTCGTCCTCGGATCCCTTGTCGAGGCCGTAGGCGAGGGCGGCAGCCGTCGGCTCGTTGATGATTCGCAGCACCTCGAGGCCGGCGATCTGGCCCGCTTCCTTGGTAGCGGTGCGCTGGGCGTCGTCGAAGTAGGCCGGCGTCGTGATCACGGCCTGGGTGACGGCCGTGCCCAGATAGGCCTCGGCGTCGCGCTTCAGCTTCATCAGCGTGCGGGCGGAGATCTCCTGGGGCGTGTATCGCTTGCCGTCGACGTCGTCGCTCTTCCAGTCCTCGCCCATGTGGCGCTTGATCGACCGGAACGTGCGATCCGGGTTCGTGATCGCCTGGCGCTTGGCGACCTCACCGACGAGCACCTCTCCAGACTTCGAGAAGGCGACGACGGACGGCGTCGTGCGCGAACCCTCTGCGTTCGGGATCACCACCGGGTCGCCTCCCTCGAGGACGGCGACGACCGAGTTCGTGGTGCCGAGGTCGATACCTACTGCTCTTGACATGATGCTGTTTGTGCTCCTTCGACGGTCTTGTCGGGCACACGATACTGATGGGTCTCGACCAGCACAACCAACAGTACATGAAATCTGAGTCGAGAAGACTCAAGTTCTTGTTCCCGCCGCTCGTCACCCCGCTGGGACGGCGATCAGGCGAGGTGGTCGGGGCCGAACGAGTCCGGCAGCAGCTCGGCCAGCGTGTAGCTGCGGCGCACGCCTTCGGGCCCGGCGGCGTGGATCGGCGTGTCGGCGCCGGCGAACTCGCGGATCTTCTGGCGGCAGCCACCGCAGCAGGTGGCGACCAGGTCGCCGTCGCTGACGGTCAGCAACTCCACGATCGTGCGCGCGCCGGCGGCGACCATGGCCCCGACGGCGTTGGCCTCGGCGCAGATGCCCTCCGGGTAGGCGGCGTTCTCCACGTTGCAGCCGGCGTGGATCCGTCCCGTTTCATCGCGAAGGGCCGCTCCCACCGGGAACCCGGAGTAAGGCACGTGCGCCCGCACCTTCACGGCTGACGCCGCCTCGAACAACTCGGCGATGCGGTACTCGGGGGGCACGTGGTCAGCGTATTCGCCGACGGTCCCGTCCTTGAGAATCGGTGAGAATGCCCCGATCGCGAAGGATAGAACGGGTGCTCAACGCTGGCCTCCTACCCGCACCTGAAGCGTGTGCCATCCGGTGGCGCCGTTCGGGGCAGGAGCGGCCGTATCTTCGGTCTGCGTCTCGCCGGCGGCGTTCGTCGCCCTGGCACGGAGCCGGTGCTCGCCAGGTGTGGCATCCCAGTCGAGCTTCCACTGCACCCATGTGTTGCCGCTCGAAGCTTCCCCGAGCTCGCATCCCTGCCACTCGCCGTCGTCCACCTGTACCTCCACGGTCGAGACGCCGTCGGTCGGCGCCCAGGCCACGCCGGCGATGGCGACGCGGCCGGCGGTCAGGGACGACCCGCTTGTGGGCACGTCGATGCGTGACATGGTCTTGATCGGGCCTTCCTTGGACCAGCCCCGTGGCACCCAGTACCCGTCGAAGTCCTCCCATGTCGTCAGCTCGATCTCGGTCAGCCACTTCGTCGCCGAGACGTAGCCGTAGAGGCCGGCGATCAGGAGCCGGGCCGGGAAGCCGTGCACGGCCGTGAGCGGCTCGCCGTTCATGGCGTACGCCACGAGCGCCGTGCGACCGTCGGTGGCGTGCCCTGTCGGGAAGCCGGCTGTCCATCCGTCGGCCGATCGCCCGACGATCTGCGTAGCGGCCGGATCGACGCCGGCGCGCTCGAGCAACGTGGCCAACGGCACGCCCTGCCAGACAGCCGTGCCAACGAGGTTGCCGCCGACTTCGTTGGACACGCACTGCAACGTCACGACATCTTCCACGTTGTCGAGCGCCAGCAGTTCCTTGTAGCCGATCGAGAATGGCTCGTCGACCATTCCCTTGATCTCGAGCTCCCATGAGCTGGCCGAGATCTGGGGCGTCGTGATCGCCGTGTCGATGCGGTAGAAGTCGGGCGTCGATGTGATGTAGGACGACAGACCCGGCACCTCGAAAGGCTGGCTGGCCGGCGGTGCCACCGATGATCCGGCCTTCGGCAACACGGTCTGGCGGCGGGCAGCCTCGACGACGGTCGTCGGCCGGACCCGTCGACCAAGCACGGCTGTGCCCCCGGCCATCACGGCGAGCGCCGCCGCCGTGGTGATGAACGTCCGTCGGCTTGCCGGTCGGGCGCCCAAGACGTCGGGCGGGGCCGGATCATCGGTGACGGTTACCGGCGCCGATCTCGGTCCAGCCCCCGCGGCCAGCGGCGCCGCACGCAGCAGCAGCCACAGCGATCCGAGGCCGCCCGCCACGCTGGCGGCAGCGGCCAGCACGCCGACCGACGTCCGGCCCAGCTCGTCGCCGAGGTAGGCGTACAGCCCGAGCGCCCCGAAGCCGAAGAATCCGGCCGCCGCCAGGAGCGGATGGCGGCGGCCGACCATGCCGAGCACGGCACCGAACAACAGCGACATGGCGATGATGCCGACGATCAGTGCCACCTTGTCGTTCGTTCCGAACAGCCGCACAGCGAGGTCCTTGAGCGACGCCGCGTACCGGTCGATGAACTCGGTGCCGACGGCCGACACGAGTGACGGTCCGTTGCCGCCCAGACCGGCCACCAGCTCCCCGACGCCGAGGGCGACAGCCGCAGCAATCCCGCCGATCAGACCGGCCGTCGGGCGCCCGATTATCGGCAACCCGGCGGGAAGAGTGCCTCGCATGGCGCAGACGCTCGCAGACGTACCTCACATCGCGACGACGAACAGCGAAACGAATTCGAAACTCAGCTCGCCGCCTCTCCCCCTCTGAGATGGCGACCCGTACGATCCGAGACGTGCCCACGACCGCGTTCTCCCACCAAGTGCTGGTGGTCGACGACGAGCCGATGGTGCGCGAGGTCGTGGCTCGGTATCTCGAACGCGACGGTCTGCGGGTTCACGAAGCCGCCGATGGCGCCGCCGCCCTGGCCTGGCTCACCGATCACCGCCCTGATCTCGTGGTGCTCGACATCATGCTGCCGGGAGCCGATGGCTTGACGATCCTGCGCCAGCTCCGCGCCGACGGCGACGTGCCGGTGATCCTGCTCACGGCCCGCGCCGACGAGTTCGACCGGGTGCTCGGACTGGAGCTCGGCGCTGACGACTACGTGGTCAAGCCGTTCTCACCGCGAGAGCTGACGGCTCGCGTGCGCACCGTGCTGCGCCGCACCCGCTCCGACGTCGCCGTCGCCGCCGAGCGCCTGCGCTTCGGCTCGCTCACGGTCGACGCCCAGACCCGCGAGGTGTCCGTCGACGACGAGCGCATCACGCTGACGCCCAAGGAGTTCGATCTCCTGTACACGCTCGCCCACTCCCCACGGCAGGTGTTCTCACGACGGCAGCTGCTCGAGCAGGTGTGGGACTCGGCACCTGAGTTCCAGGATCCGGCGACGGTCACGGTGCACGTCGGCCGGCTGCGCCAGAAACTCGAAGCCGACCCCGACGAGCCACGCTGGATCACGACCGCCTGGGGAATCGGGTACCGGTTCGAGCCGTGATCGCTGCTGCGACGTCCTGGCTCGACGCCATCCGCGATAATCCCGGCGAGGCAGCCCTCGCCGCCGTCCTCCTCACGCTCGGGGCGGTCGGTGCCGGGTTCGGCGCCCGCGCTGTCACACGCCGGACCCGATCGCTGCGGCATCTGGTACTCGTGATCGCCTTCGTGTCGCTCTGCATCGGAGCCTTGGCAGCCGTGGCGTTGGCCAGGCTGATGGTGCTCGACAGCGCCGGGCTGCGTACGACACTCGGCGTGCTTGCCCTCACGGCGGTGTTCGCCACGGTGCTCGTGCTCATCGCCTCTGCCCCCCTCGGCCGCGACGCCCGCCACCTCGAGACAATCGTGAGGAGCATCGAAGCCGGCGACCGCTCCCAGCGCAGCGGGCTGCGCCGCGCCGACGAGTTGGGTCTTGTCGCCCGTGCCGTCGACGAGCTCTCCGACCGGCTCGACGCGCTCGAGCGGGAGCGGGCCATGTTCGACGAGGAACGACACACGATGTTCTCCAACATCGGCCACGATCTGCGCACTCCACTCAGCGCGCTGCAAGCGGCCGTCGAAGCGCTGGCCGACGGCGTGGCACCCGACCCGGACCGTTACCTGCGATCGATGCAGCACGACGTGGAGGCGCTCGGGTCGCTCGTCGACGACCTGTTCCTGCTGGCCAGGATCGAGGGTGGGCACATCGAGCTGGCACGCCAGCCTGCCGAGCTCACGGAGTTGGTCGACGAGGCCGTCGAGGCCCTGACACCTACTGCCACCAGTCGCCAGGTGTCCTTCGAGCTGCGGACGTCCGGTCGCGTGCTCGTGGACGGCAACGCCGCCGCAATCGGTCGCGTCATCCGCAACCTGCTCGACAACGCCGTGCACCACTCCCCGGCCGGCTCCACCGTCATCGTCGCCGTCAGCCGCACCGACGGGGAGGCGGGACGGCCGTGCGTCCGCGTGATCGATGAGGGGCCCGGGTTCCCCGACCACTTCTCGCCACACGCGTTCGACCGCTTCGCCAGAGCCGATCCGAGTCGCAACCGCGCCACCGGCGGTGCCGGCCTCGGCTTGGCCATCGCCCGCGGCCTCGTCGAGGCGCACGGCGGACGCATCTGGATCGAGCAACCACCAGGCGGGCGTGTGGCGTTCGACCTCCCGACCACCTGAACAATAGACGTCCCGTCTGTAGGAACCGCCGAGTCAACCTGCGGGCTCGCGGTCAGGGTTCACGAATCGGTAGCCCATGCCTGGCTCGGTGAGCAGGTAGCGAGGACGGCTCGTGTCGCGTTCGAGCTTGCGGCGCAGGTGCGTCAGGTGGACCCGCAGGTAGTTGGTCTCGTTCTCGAATCCGACTCCCCACACGTGCTGCAGCAATTGTCGTTGGGTGACCAGCATGACTTCGTTGTGAACAAGCTCGTGCAGCAGTCGCCACTCGATCGGCGTCAAGTGGACCGTGGCACCGTCGGACCGCACAATCGACTTGGCGACCAGATCGATGGTGAAGTCTGCTGTCGTCACCGATGCCCGCTCATCGGTCGGAAGGCTGCGACGCATAGACGCCCGCAAGCGCGCCATCAACTCCTCCACGCCGAACGGCTTGGTGACGTAGTCGTCAGCACCGGCATCGAGCGCGTCCACCTTGTCGAACTCGTCGCCCCGTGCCGACAGGACGACGATCGGTACCTGGCTCCAGCACCGTGGTCGTGTCCAAGTTCACCCCGGGGCGCCTGGCTGCCGGCGGTGGTGATCCCGCTGCTCGTGGTGGGATTCTCACGGATCAGGACGCACTACCGATCGCTCGGAGCGCGGCTTCGAGCCTCGCCCGGCGAGCCGCTCGACGAGCGGACGAACACCATGCTGGTGCTCGTGGGCGGCATCCACAAGGGTGTTCTCCAGGCCCTGCAGTTCGCCGGGTCACTCAATCCCCATCGCCCGGTCGCGATCCACGTCGCGCCTGACGAGGCCGCGGGCTTCGTGCTCGACGCGATGTTGATGTGCGCTACGTGGCGGACGGCGCGTCGGGGGCTTCTCCGCGGTAGGTGCCGAAGCTCCAGATGTTGCCCTCCGGGTCGTTGACGCTGAAGCCTCGCGAACCGTAATCCTCCTCGCGCATCTCCTGGACCACCTCGGCGCCGGCCTTCATCGCCCGCTCGAACACGGCGTCGGGCTCGTCGGTGACCACGTAGGACGACCCCGATCCGGTCGGTCTCTCGGAGAAGACGTTGCCGGGCCGGTTGGCGGTGCCGAGCATGATGCCGCCGCCCTCCGGCCAGTGCAGCTGGGCATGTTCGACGACGTCGTCGGTGTCGCCACTGACGACGAGC
>JACDHN010000467.1 GCA_013821025.1 Acidimicrobiia bacterium
CCACCGATCTCGCCTTCGACCGAGATCTCGATCGCGGAGGGCGCCTCGGTGACGAGCGAGGCGAACAGCCGGCCAAGCCGCTCCGCCAGGGGCAGGTACGGTCGCAGCGTCTCGCTGGCCTCGGCGGCGCTGATGTTGACGGCGTACGGCACGAACTCCCCGGCCAGCGCCAGCTGCACCATGTCGGCGATGGTGTCGCCGGCCTTGTCCTGAGCCTCACGCGTGCTGGCGCCGAGATGCGGCGTGACCACAACCGACGGGAGATCGAACAGCGGCGACACGGTGGTCGGCTCTTTCTCGAACACGTCGAGGGCTGCCCCTGCGATCACGCCATCGCGGATGCACTCGGCCAGCGCCGCCTCGTCGACGATGCCGCCCCTGGCGACATTGATGACGCGCAGCGTTGGCCGAGCCTTGAGCAACAGGTCGCGACTGATCAGGCCCTCGGTCTCGGTTGTGCGCGGCAGGTGGATGGTCAAGAAGTCGGATTCGCAGACCACGGCGTCGAGGTCGGCCAGCTCGACGCCGAACTGGCGGGCCCGATCCGACGAGATGTACGGGTCGAAGGCGATCAGGCGCATTCCGAAGGCTTTGGCCCGCTCGGCCACCAGCTTGCCGATGCGCCCAAGACCGACGATGCCGAGCGTCTTCTCTGCCAGCTCCACACCCTCCCACTTCGACCGCTCCCAGCGCCCGTCCTTGAGCGCCCTGTGGGCCTGGGGGATGTTGCGGGCCTGGGCCAGCAGCAACGCCATGGTGTGCTCGGCCGCCGACAGGATGTTGCTCTGAGGGGCGTTGACCACCATCACCCCGCGCCGGGTGGCGGCGGCGATGTCGACGTTGTCGAGGCCGATGCCGGCCCGCCCCACCACGAGCAGATCGGTTCCTGCGGCCAACACCACATCGGTGACGTGCGTCGCCGACCGGATGATGAGCGCATGGGCGCCGGCCAGCGCACCGAGCAGCTCGCCGTCGGAGAGGCCTGTACGCACGTCGACGTCGTGCCCAGCGGCTCGCAGCCGATCGAGACCACTCGCGGCGATCGTTTCGGTGACGAGGATGCGCGCCATATGTCATCATGCTTACCGGCCGCATGGGATCCGTCCCAACCACTTCCTGACGCCGGGAACGAACGAGCACGCGATGAACGAACCACTCGAGGCGTCTGCTGGCGCGCCAGACATCACGATCAGGACGATTGCCGATCCAGCAGATCTGCGGCGGGCGATCGACGTCTTCGACGGCGTTTGGGGGTCGTCCCGGCCGCTGGCCACCATCGAGCTGCTGCGGGCAATCGGCCACGCAGGAGGCTATGTCGCCGGAGCGTTCGCCGACGGTGAGATGGTCGGGGCGTCGTTCGGTTTCCTCGGCACCCACCAGGGCGAGCCTGCCCTGCACAGCCACGTCACCGGCATCGTCGCTCAACAGCGATCGACGGGCATCGGCCAGGCGATGAAACGTCAGCAGCGAGCATGGGCCGCCGAGCGGGGATTGCAATGGGTCACTTGGACGTTCGATCCGCTCGTGCGACCGAACGCCTGGTTCAACCTCGAAGTGCTCGGCGTCTCCGTGGTCGATTACCTGGTCGACTTCTACGGCCAGATCGATGACGAGATCAACGCCGGCGACGAGAGCGACCGGTTGCTCGTGGCATGGCCGACCCACCGCGACCGGACACCGTTGGCAACGCCCCGGATCGACGCCGAGGTGGCGCTCGTCGCCACGCCTTCAGACGTGGTCGAACTGCGGCGCCACGATCCCGACGCAGCCCGCGAGTGGCGGCGCCGCCTGCGCGACGAGCTCGGCCGGTTGATCGCAGGAGGCGGCCGGGTGGTCGGATTCTCCCGCAACGGTGAGTACCGGGTGCTGCCTGCCCCGAGCGGTCCCGAACGATGAGCGAGCGCAGCGGGCTCATCGCCGGCGGCGAGCTGCGCCGCATCGCCCTCGACCTCGTCACCCCGTTCCGCACCAGTTTCGGCGAGGAGACGGCTCGCGACGTGCTGCTCGTGGCCGTCGACATGGAGTACGGAGACGTCACGGTGCGCGGGTGGGGCGAGTGCGTGGCGATGACGGCGCCGCTGTACTCCCCCGAGTTCGTCGA
>JACDHN010000468.1 GCA_013821025.1 Acidimicrobiia bacterium
CGTGCCCGTCGTGGCAGCCGCCGTCGGCGGGCTGCGCAGTCTCGTGGACGACGGGCGCACCGGCCTGCTCGTTGAACGGCGTGACCCGGAGCACTTCGCCGCTGCCCTCGATCGCGTGCTCGACGATCTCGACGCTGCCGATGCGTTGGGCCGTGCCGCCGCCCGGCGGGCCCGCGGGTACACGTGGGCCTTTACCGCGGCCCGGCTGCGCCGCGTGTACGCCGACCTCTCCGTCCGCGAGCTGGTGATGTGCTGATGAGCGAGCGCAGCCCACACGGTGCCCGATGACCGAGCTGTGGGGCGCCGACGAGGTGCACGAGCTGGAGCACCACATCGACGGCTGGCTGGCGTCGATCCGCACCGAGATCCCCCAGATCCTGGCGGTCGACCGCGGCGACGACGATGAGGTCCGCTGGTACGTCCGGTTACGGGGCGAGGAGAAGGACTTCACCACCATCTGGCTCACGCTGCGGCAGCGCACGTTGCGCTACGAGACCTACGTGATGCCGGCACCAGAGGAGAACCAGGCAGCGCTGTTCGAGCATCTGTTGCGCCGCAACGAGCGGCTCGTCGGTGCCCACTTCTCCATCGGTATCGAGGACGCCGTGTTCCTACGCGGAGAGCTACCGCTGCGGCTCGTCGACGAGGCCGAGCTGGACCGCGTGATCGGCACCCTGTTCGGGATCGTGGAGCAGACGTTCCAGGGGTTATTGCGCATCGGGTTCGCAAGCCGCTTCGCCCGGTGAACGAAGTGTCAGCACCCGGGCTTCCGTTCCGTCCCCGCTGAGCGCCCCCATCACGATCGGGCCGGGTGGACGGCCTCGGGGAAGTCGGTCCGATTCGTCCACCCGGCTCCATTCATGACGCGGCCGCCGAAGCGCCTGGAGGCGCCGGCGCGCCGAACCGGGCCTTCACCCTCCGGACGACGCGATCCGGCTCCGTCGGGTTCCTGGCGGGTGCGACAATGGGACGATGGACGACGAGATCATCGAGGTCGTCGACGATGGTGGCGTCGTCACTGGGACTGCCCCGCGGGCGGTGATCCGATCGCGGAACCTGTGGCACCGAACGGCGTTCGTGATCGTGCGGTCGAGCGCCGGTGACGTCCTCGTGCATCGCCGGGCCCTCACCAAACCGCTGGCTCCAGGGTGGTGGGATCTCGGCTTCGGCGGAGCCTGTGACGTCGGTGAGAATTGGCATGATGCCGCTGCCCGCGAGCTATGGGAGGAGGCGGGGATCCGAACACCGCTGCACCATCTGACCGCCTATCGCTGGGACGGCAAGGAGACCCGTGAGACAGGTCACCTCTACGAAACCGCTTCCGACGGCCCGTTCACGCATCCCGCCGACGAAGTGGCAGAGAGCCGGTTCGTGTCTACGGACGGACTCGGCGACTTCATCGACCAACACGACGTGCTCGACGCCTCGCTGCAGTTGATCGTGCCGTTCTTGATGCGGCCGCCGAAGCGCCTGGAGGCGCCGGCGTGAACTGCCTGCGCAGAACCGGGCCTTCATGTCTGAGCGACGCGGCTCGGTAACCGGCGGCACCGGGGCCGGAGTCCCGAGTTACTGTCGCGGTGGTGACCGGCACCCGCCTCGTGATCATCGGCGGCGGCAACATGGGTGGAGCCCTGGTCGGTGGGTTGCTGGCTGCCGGCACCGTCGAGGCCGGATCGGTGACCGTGGTGGAGCTGCTTGCCGGCCGCCGGGCGCAACTGGAGCAGCAGTTCGACGGCGTCTCCGTGGTCGACGAGGTGCCGCCGTGTGAGCACGCCGTGATCGCCACCAAGCCGACCGGAGCCGCCGATGCCACTCGCAACGCCGTCGCCGCAGGGGCCCAACGGGTGCTGTCGATCGCTGCCGGCGTCACCACGGCGACGCTCGACGAGGCGGCCGGGGACGGAGTTGCCGTGATCCGGGCGATGCCGAACCTGGCGGCGTTGGTGGGGAAGGGTTCGGCAGCGATCACACCAGGAGCCTTGGCCGTTGAGGCCGATCTGGCGTGGGCAGAATCGGTCCTCGGTGCTGTCGGAACCGTCGCCCGACTGCCAGAGCCGTTGTTCGACGCCTTTACGGCCGTCGCCGGGTCAGGACCCGCCT
>JACDHN010000026.1 GCA_013821025.1 Acidimicrobiia bacterium
GGTTTCTTCGGCCGGCCGCTGCTGGCCCGAGGCCTGCTTCGTCCGGGTTCGCCTGGTGCCCGACGACGTCTGCGTCGGCGCCACCTGCCCCACTTCCACCGCCGCCGCGGCTGCCTGTGCGGTCGTCGGCGACGACTTCTTGGCCGCCGTTGCCTTCCTACCCGCAGACGACTTCGCCGCCGACGCTTTCGCGGCCGATGCCTTCGCGGTCGACATCTTCGCAGCAGGGCGCTTCGCCGGCGACACATTCGCCGCCGAGGACTTGGTCGCCGAGGACTTGGTCGCCGAGGACTTGGTCGCTGCGGCCTTCGCTCCTGCGGTCTTGGCAGCGGACGACTTTGCAGCCGACGTCCTGGCCGTAGACGACTTGGACGATTTCGTCGCCGTCCTCGGGCCCGATGTCGTGGCGACCGCCCCTTCGGCCGGTGCGGATTCGGCGACGGACTTCTTGGCCGCCCGTTTGCGTCTCGACGGCTGGGCGCCCGCGGCCTCCTCGGCGATGGAGCTGTCCGTCGCCGCCGGCGTGTCATCGGCCGGGACTGCGGTGGCCTTCCTGCTCCGTCGTCGCGCCAAAGCCGGCGCCACGACGTCCACGACCTCGGACGGGGCCGCATCGGTAGCGGCCACCATCATCGGGAAGGCGAGATCGATGCTGCGCCGGGCCGGGGAATAGCTGGCGACCACGAGCGTCAGTGCGTCGCCGATGGTCATCACGGTGCGGGCGCTGCGGGGGGGCGGATCGTCGATCAGGTGCAGCGGGACGTAGCCGCGGACGTCGTCGATCATCACGTACGCCCCATGCGACGAGTACGACTCGACGACAGCGTTGACGCTCGTTCCGACCGGGTGGTTCTCCACGAACTCGATGAACGGCAACGTGTCGTTGACCGTCTCGAGCGCCTTCTGGCCACCACTGCCGTCACCTGCAGCAGATTGGTCGGCGCCCCGCTGGCGACTGCCACTGCGACCGGTGGATCGGGGCGTCTCCTCGGACTGGCTGACGACCGCTTGCGCAGCGCGTCGCGATCGGCCTCGCTGGGCGGTCTCGGGCTGCTCGACCGGAGCACCCGATGCCCCCGGCGGGGCAGGCGGCAGGCGCCCCTCGGCGACGGCCTGGGTTCGCGCCGCCCGTTCCTGAGTCGCCGTCGTCGTGGGACCAGCGGCCTTCTTCGTGCGACCGCTGCGTCGGGTCGTGAGACCGCGTTCGGATCGCCGGCTCGTGGCCCCCCGCACCGGCAACCGTTCCACGAACACCCAACCCACGTGGGGCACGGGCTTGCCACCGATCAGGCGCCCCTCGTCGAACAGCCAGTCGTACTGACCGTGGAACTCCTGGAACGAGTCGTTGCTGAGGATCCGGGCGCCGACCTTGTTGGCGATGCTCAACACGAAGGCGTCACCTCGACCGATGGCCCCTGCCGGAGGTGTCACCAACTCGTTGTTGACGACGCCGGACTCGAACTCCTTCACCTCAGAGGAGTCGATGCGGTGCCCGAACGTGGCGTCCACGACGACGGTGATCGTGACCAGCGGGTGTTCCTCCAGGAACGCCATGACGGCGTCGTTGAGCTGTGACAAGCTCGGCTTGGCTCGGCCCTCGGTGGCGATGTTGGAGCCGTCGACGACCACCAGGTCACGGGACTCGTTCATCGGCTCGCCACCGTGTCGAGCACGAGCGCACCGAGGTCGTCGGCCGTCTGGCGAGTGCCGGCGGTTGCGGTGATCTCGACGGGCGTGCCGTCGATCAAGATGTGCAGGTCGGCCCCGTACACCACCTGCTGGCCGATTGGAAGCTCGTACACCGACTGCAGGTAGTCGAGGCCGCGCTGGCTGCCGGGATCGACCGTCAGGTTCTGCGCCCCGAGCCCTTCGAACGTCTGCTGGAGCTGCTCGGCCGTCGGCAGATCAGGCGACGGCACGCTGGCAACGGTCACGTTGTCGACGAATCCCTCAGCCGCAGCCGGGGCAAAGACGTACAGCTCGACGACTTCTTTGAGGAAGCGCTCGAACTCCTCGATCGTGAGGCCGGCCCGCGCCGCCAGCTCCTCGATCGCGGCCCCTTGGTAGAAGTCGTCACCGAGCTCCGCTGGGTCGAGCACGGTGTATGTCTCGGGAACGGCAAACGTGATGCCCAGCGACGACGACTCGACCTCCGTCGTGCCGTCGGGGATCGTCGGCTCGGACGCCGGTGGGTCGGTGTCGATGGGGTCGGTGTCGATGGGATCGGTGTCGATGGGGTCGGTGTCGATGGGATCGGTGTCGATGGCGTCGGTGCCGATGGCGTCGGTGCCGACAGGATGGGTGCCGACAGGATCGGTGTCGATGGGATCGGTGCCGATGGCGTCGGTGCCGACAGGATCGGTGCCGACAGGATCGGTGGCGACCGGATCGGTGGCGGCCGTCTCGGACTCGGATGACACTGGCGACTCCCGCCCCGACGAGCAGGCCGCGACCAGGCTCAGGGACAACGCTGCTGCTAATGCAGCACGTACATGCATTCGACCATCGTAGGGTCGCAGCCGTGTTCCGGGGTCCACCTCGACTTCGGTGGCGTCATCCTGTCGAGCTCGTGACACGCCCACGAACAGCATGGATGAGCTACGCCACTTGGCGTTCGGCGTCGAGACGGTGATGGCGAACCTCGTGGAGTGTGTGAATGGCGACCCATCGCAGCGACCGCTCGGACACCTTGGGGTAGCTGTAGATCACAGTGCGCTCCCAGTCGGCACGATCGAGGCGTGAGAGCACGTTGGCGAACATGTGCGCCGCGTCGGTGAGCTGGCGGGCGACGTCGTAGGGATCCTGTTCGGAGTAGCCGTCGTGTTCGACACGCTCGTCTCGTCCCATCGGATCGAACGACGGCCGATCCACGCGCCGAGCAGCGAGCACCCGCTCACGTTGTACGAGCAACACGTCGCGTAGGTGGCAGCCGTATTCGAGTCGTGACCAAGTTTGCGGATCGGGCCTTTCCCTGACGTCGCCGACGGAGTCACTCAACAGCATTGCGAACTCGACAGCGCCCTCGACGATCGCTGGGCCAGCTCGATCCGCCTCCGACAAGGCGTACCCGAATCCACATTCGCCGCACTGATCCACACCCACACGCTAGACACCTTCGGCCTCCCCCTACCCCCCGACTGATGGCCGGGGGCTCAGAGGCCAGCGAAGACCTCGTCCATCAGGTCGGCACGCTCCTGGTCGCTGATGGTCTTGGACCCCGTGGCCGGTGAGCCCGATTCCACTCGCGTGGCCTTGTGGATGTCGTAGCCGAGCTCCTTGATCCGCCAGGCACGGTGCTCGATGAAGAACCAGGCACCCATGTTCTCGGGCTCCTCCTGCAACCACAGCACGTCCTTGGCGTTCGGGTAGCTCTGCAACGTCTCGAGCATCTGGTCTCGCGGCAGCGGGTAGAGCTGCTCCACACGCACGATGGCCACGGGTGCCTGACGCTCGTCACGCTCGCCGATGGCGTCCCAGGCCACCTTGCCGCTGCAGAACACGACGCGACGGACGGCGTCGCGATCGGTCACACCGGGATCGTCGAGGATCTCCTGGAACGACCCTGATGTCAACTCGTCGACGGGTGAACGGGTCTGCTTCATGCGCAGACCCTGCTTGGGAGCGAACAGGATCAGCGGGGTGTGGCGGGCCGAGTGCACCTGGCGCCGCAACAGGTGGAAGTACTGCGCCGCCGTCGTGGCGTTACACAGCTGGACGTTGTCCTCAGCCGCCTGCAGGAGGAACCGCTCGATCCGCGCCGACGAGTGCTCTGGGCCCTGTCCCTCGTACCCGTGCGGCAACAGCAGCACGACGCCGTTGCGCTGACCCCACTTGTCCTCGGCAGCGACCACGTACTGGTCGATGATCACCTGGGCGCCGTTGATGAAGTCACCGAACTGCGCCTCCCACATCACGAGCGCCTCAGGATTGCCGTGGGCGTAGCCGAACTCGTAACCGAGTGCGGCGTACTCCGACAGCAGCGAGTCGTACACCCAGAACTTGGCTTCGGCGCTCGGCAGGTCGTTGAGCGGCACCCACGCCTCACCGGTCTCGTAGTCGACGACGGCCGCATGGCGCTGGGAGAACGTGCCCCGGCGGCTGTCTTCGCCCGACAGCCGGACAGGATGGCCCTCGAGCAGCAGCGTGCCGACGGCGAGCGATTCGGCCGTCGCCCACTCGACGAGACCGTCACCGTGGTAGAGCTTGGCCCGGTTGTCGAACTGGCGAGCCAGTTTCGGGTGCACGGTGAACGAGTCGGGGTAGTCCGTGAGCTGATCGAAGACGGTGTCGAGCGTCGAGCGTTCGATACCGGTCTCTATGTGTGGCAGCACACCGACGGGCCGCGGCGGCTTGGCCGCCTTGACGTTGCCGATGTGCGACGCCCTCGTCTCATCGAGCGCCGTCTGCAGCTTGCCCTGGAAGTCGGACAACGCCTGCTCGGCCTCTTCGATGGTGATGTCGCCGCGCTTTACGAGCGATTCCACGTACAGCTTGCGGATCGTTCGCCGTTCGGCGATCGCCTTGTACATCAGTGGCTGCGTGTAGCTCGGGTCGTCGCCTTCGTTGTGACCGTGGCGGCGATAGCACACCATGTCGATCACGACGTCCTTGTGGAACTGCTGGCGGTACTCGTAGGCCAGCCGCGCAACGCGGACACATGCCTCGGGATCGTCGCCGTTGACGTGCAGGATCGGCGCCTGCACCGTCTTGGCGACGTCGCTGCAATAGATCGACGAGCGGGCGAACTGCGGTGCCGTCGTGTAACCGATCTGGTTGTTGATGATCAGGTGGATCGTGCCGCCGACCCGGTACCCACCGATGTCGCTCATGGCGAGGCACTCTGCGACGACACCTTGGCCGGCGAACGCGGCGTCGCCATGGATCAGGATCGGCAGCACGGGGTACGAGCCGGGTGGTTCGATCTGGTCTTGTTTGGCGCGGGCAAGGCCCATCACGACCGGATCGACGGTCTCGAGGTGGCTGGGATTGGCCGCCAACTCGAGGGCGATGTCTGCGCCTGCAGCGCTCTGGTACTTGCCCATCATGCCCAGGTGGTACTTGACGTCGCCAGAGCCCTGAACGGAGGACGGGTCGACGTGCCCCTCGAACTCGGAGAAGATCGCTGCGTTGCTCTTGCCGATGATGTTGGACAGCACGTTCAGGCGGCCACGGTGGGCCATGCCCAGCACGCAGGAATCGAGGCCGTCATCGGCGGCGGCCGAGATCACCTCGTCGAGCAGCGGTATCGCCGACTCGGCGCCCTCCAGGCCGTACCGCTTCGTGCCCACGTACTTGGTGGCAAGGAACTTCTCGAACGCCTCGGCGGCGTTGAGGCGGTCGAGTATCCGGTGCTTCTGCTCATTCGAGACCGTGAGGTGAACACCCTCGACCTTCGACTGGATCCAGCGCTGCTCGCCGGTGTCCTGGATGTGCATGTACTCGATGCCGATCGTGCGGCAGTACGCATCGCGCAGCACACCGAGCAGATCGCCGAGGCGCATCGACTCGTTGCCACCGACCCCACCGGTGAGGAACTCGCGGTCGAGGTCCCAGATGGTGAGTCCGTACGTCGCCGGGTCGAGCTCGCCCGGCATGTGGGGTTCCTTCCAGTGCAGCGGGTCGAGGTCTGCGATCAAGTGGCCGCGCACCCGGTGCACGCGGATGAGCGTCGCCACCTGCATCTGCTTGTGCAGCCTGGCCTGCTCGCGATCGATGGGGTTGATGTCTGGGCGCCATTTCACGGCCTCGTACGGCATGTCGAGCGCACGGAAGATGTCGGCATAGAAGTCGTGCTCGCCGAGCAGCAGCTCGTGCACCCGCTTCAGGAACATGCCGCTCTCGGCACCCTGGATGATGCGATGGTCGTACGTGCTGGTGATGGTGACGACCTTCGACACGCCGAGCCGGGACAGGTTGGATCGGTCGCTGCCCTCGAACTCGGCCGGGTAATCGATGTTGCCGACACCGACGATCACGCCCTGGCCAGGCATCAGCCGGGGCACGCTCTGCGCGGTGCCGATGGTGCCAGGGTTCGTCAGCGAGATCGTGGCCCCCGAGAAGTCGTCGAGCGTCAACTTGTTGTTGCGCACTTTGCGGAT
Organism: Acidimicrobiia bacterium; assembly: GCA_013821025.1. GTDB lineage: Bacteria > Actinomycetota > Acidimicrobiia > Acidimicrobiales > Ilumatobacteraceae > JACDHN01. Next base: position 6,099 of record JACDHN010000026.1, read on the forward strand.
GATCTCCTCGTAGGCAACGAGGAAGCCGGCGAAGTCGAGCGACTCGGCTTGGCGCAGCACGGGCACCACGAGCGTGCGCTGGCCGTCGCCCTTGTCGACATCGACGGCGAGGCCCATATTGACGTGTTCGTTGACCACGAGGCGCGGTGTGCCGTCCTCACCGCTCACGAACGTGTTGTTCATGTTGGGAACGGCGTCGGCGACGGCCCGCACGGCGGCGTAGCCGATGAGGTGGGTGAAGCTGACCTTGCCGAGCCCGCTTCGCGTGCGGTACCCGTTGATCACCTTGCGGTTGACCTCGAGCAGCTTGGCCGGGATGTTGCGGAAGCTCGTGGCCGTCGGGACGGTCAGGCTGCGCTCCATGTTGGCGGCGATCGCCTTGCCGGCGCCGCGGATGGGCGTGCCCGTGTTGTCTGCCGACTTCGCGGCGGTAGCGACCTCGGCTGCGCCAGGGGACCCGTTCGGGGTGACCGGTTGCTTCGCTGGCTCGGAGGCAGCGGGCGGATCGACAGGCTTCGGGGTGGCGGCCGCGACCGGCGCCTGCGCCGATCGGGGTGGGACGGGAGCCGCCGAGCCCGGCGTATCGCCACCCGGCTCCATCGCCTCCGGCCGCACCGTCTCGGGCTCTACCGTCTCGGGCTCCGCCGTCTGCGGCACGCCGGCCGGCCGGCCGTCGCCGTCAGGCGGCGTCGGGGCGCGCTCGCCTGCCGCACGGTAATCCTCGAAGAACTCGCGCCAGGAGTCTGAGACGGAGTCGGGATCGTCGCGGAACTGCTCATACATCTCCTCGACGAGCCAGGAGTTGGGGCCGAATCCGGGTCCGGCACCGTCGGGGGAAGCGTCTACAGCCACGCTTTGATCGTACTCAGGCCACGTCGATGAGCGCTCCGGCCAGTCAGGCGAGGTCGGCGATCGCCTCGACGAGTGCCTCGGTCTCGTCGGGCGTGGTGACGATGCTCGGGCCGATCCTGAGGTAGTTGTTCCGGTACGGCGTGATACCCGTGCTGAACCCGCGCTCGAGCAGGCCGGCGAGCACCCCGAACGGCTGGACGCCGTCGATCTCGATGCAGACGATGCCAGACGACAGTTCCGGTGACATCGGTGTGGCGACGTGCACGCCGTCGAGATCGGCGACGGCCTCCTTGAACGTCGTCGCCTGCTCACGCGTGTGGGTGCGGACATTCGCCTTGCCCATCTCGTCGTGGAATCCGAACGCCTCGGCGAGCGCCCAACGATGCTCAAGGCTGTGGTAGCCGCCAGGCGTCAGGCGCGAAGCGTCCCTCGCTCTTGGTGGCTGCGCACGATCCAACCAGGCTGTGAAGCTGTCGGCCTCGAATGGTGGGATCACGGGCTGCAACCGCTCGAGCGCCTCTGGCGACACCCACACGATGCCGGTACCTCTCGGACCGAACAGCCACTTTTGAGTCCCGCTCACGAGCACGTCGCAGCGCAGCTCCGCCGGGGTCTCCAACTCGACGCCGAGGGCGTGCACGGCGTCGACGCACAGCAGGATCCGGTCCCGTGCCCGGCGCGTGCCGTTCGCGTCTGCGATCGCTTCGCCCAACTCGGCGACGGGCAGCTTCACACCCGTTCCTGAGTGCACCCACGTCACGGCGACGGCCCGTGTCCTCGGAGTGATGCGGTCGATCAGCCTCCCGACGAGCTCGTCGGCCGACGCCCGGCTCGGGTCGTCGTACAACGAGATCTGGTCGACTGTGGCGCCCGTCTGCTCGGCGCGCAGCCGCAGCGCCTCGTGCGTGGAGTAGAAGTCATGGGTCGTGGTGAGCACCTCGTCGCCCTCATCCAACCGCAGGCCGCCGTAGAGGACGCCTAGGCCATGGTCGTGCTGTCGGTGAGTGCGATCTCCGTCGGCTCGGCGCCCAAGTACGCGGCTGCCGCGGCGCGCACCGCCTCGTCGGCCGGCCCCTCATGCTGGAATTGATATCCGACTGTGTCCTCGTCGAGCCCGAGCCGGTGACGATCGATGGCCTCGGCGACCCGGCGAGGGTGGGCGGCGAGCGTGAAGGCGGCGAAATGGGCGATGTCGGATGACAAGGAGAACTGGGCACGCCAGGTGACCGGATCGCCCGGATCGACAGGCGGCGGCGGTACCACGGTGCCTGTCGACGTGCCGGCCGTCGCGGTCCCGGTCGATCCGGCACCGGACGTCGATGCCGGTCCGTCGTCGGCATTGCCGCCGCCGGTACATGCACCGAGCGGAGCGAGAGCGGCGCCAGCGGCGGCGAGCACCGACCCCTGCAGCAGACGTCTCCTCGGCAACGTTCGCATCGCCCGATCGTAGGCGGCGGTCGGGGACGGAGTGGGTCGTCGAAGCGCCGAACGGGCATCCACCACAATGGGACGGTGGAATTGGGGCTTGCCGTCGACGAGATCGTCCTGGCCGTCGGAGCACTGTTGACGCTCGGCGTGCTCGGGGCGGGCATCGCCAGTCGTTTCCAGCTACCCGGCATCGTCGTGTCGCCGGGGCTCGGGATGGCACTCGGCAGCGACGGGTTGGACTGGATCGACATCGGCGCCGGGCGAGCTCGATTGGGTACAGAGCCTGAGCGTGATGGCGCTGGTGCTGATCCTGTTCGACGGTGGCCTGTCCACGTCCACAAGGGCCGGCGCCGGTCCCCGCCCCCCAGCAGGCACCAGCCGTTAGCCTCGACGGCCTCATGGCCCACGAGTTCATCTATACGTGCCACCGCCTTGCCCGGCACCACCCGCCCGACAGGACCGTGCTGGAGAACATCTCGCTGTCGTTCTACCCTGGCGCCAAGATCGGCGTCATCGGTGCCAACGGCGCCGGAAAGTCGTCGCTGCTGCGCATCATGGCAGGGCTCGACGACGGCTACTCCGGCGAGGCGCGCCTAACGCCCGGTTTCAGCGTCGGCTACCTCGCCCAGGAGCCCCAACTCGATCCGGTCAAGGACGTGCGCGGCAACGTCATGGACGGGGTCGCAGACGTACAGGCGATCATCGATCGGTACAACGAGGTGATGGCCATGTGGGCCGACCCCGACGCCGACTACGAGAAGATCGGCGCGCTGCAGGCGACGCTCGAGGACAAGATCGTCGCCGCCGACGCCTGGAGTCTCGATCGCAACGTCGAGATCGCCATGGATGCGCTGCGCTGCCCGCCCGACGACGCCGACGTCATCACGCTGTCGGGTGGCGAGCGGCGCCGTGTTGCGCTGTGCCGCCTGCTGCTGTCGCGCCCCGACCTGCTCCTGCTCGACGAGCCGACGAACCACCTCGACGCTGAGAGCGTCGAATGGCTGGAGCGCTTCCTCGGCGACTACCAGGGCACGGTCATCGCCATCACCCACGACCGGTACTTCCTCGACAACGTGGCGCAATGGATCCTGGAGCTGGATCGAGGGCGCGGCATCCCGTTCGAGGGCAACTACTCGTCGTGGCTCGACCAGAAGCACGAGCGTCTGGCTCGCGAGACGAAGTCGAACGAGGCCCGCAGACGATCGCTGGAGCGGGAGCTGGAGTGGGTGCGGATGGCGCCCAAGGCCCGCCAAGCGAAGGGAAAGGCCCGGCTGGCAGCGTACGAGAAGCTGCGCTCGGAGGCCGAGGCCACGAACGGGATCGACCGCCGTCTCGAGATCGCCATCCCGCCGGGGGACCGCCTCGGCGAGACGGTGATCGAGGTCGATCATCTGCGCAAGGGCTTCGGCGACCGGCTGCTGATCGAGGACATGTCGTTCTCGCTCCCCCGCGCCGGCATCGTCGGCATCATCGGACCGAACGGTGCAGGCAAGACCACGCTGTTCCGGATGTTGACCGGCGTCGAGTCACCCGACGACGGTTCTGTGATCATCGGCGACACGGTGCAGCTGGCGTACGTCGACCAGAGCCGCGACGAGCTCGACGCGGCCAAGACGGTGTACGAGGAGATCACCGACGGCGTCGACCACATCAAGGTCGGCAACCGGGAGATGCCGGGACGGGCATACGTCGCCAGTTTCAACTTCCGCGGTGCCGACCAGCAGAAGCTGGTGGGCGATCTGTCGGGTGGCGAGCGCAACCGATTGCACCTGGCGAGGGTGTTGCGCACCGGCGGCAACGTGCTGCTGCTGGACGAGCCGACGAACGACCTCGACGTCGACACACTGAGGGCGCTGGAGACCGGCCTGGAGAATTTCCCTGGCTGTGCCGTGGTGATCAGCCACGACCGCTGGTTCCTCGACCGTGTCGCCACCCACGTGCTGGCCTTCGAAGGCGACAGCCAGGTGCGCTGGTTCGAGGGCAACTTCTCCGAGTACGAGGAGTGGCGCCGCAAACAGCTGGGCGCCGATGCAGAACAGCCGCACCGCATCAAGTTCAAGAAACTCGCCAGCTGAGAGCGGCATCTGGTTCCGGCGGGGGACGACCGTCGCGCCGGGAGTACCGTGGCACGTACGCGGACGTCGGCGACGAGGAGATCGATGGCGACTGGGGGTGCTCACGACCGACCTACCACCTGGGTGTTGGGTCTCGACGTCACCTCGACCCGCACCGTGGCCGCCTCCCGCGCACCCGGTCAGGCTGCAGTGGTCCTCGAGGGTCTCCCACACGGTCCCGAAGCTGGTGTCTCTGCGGCGTGGCTCGGCCTCGCATACGGGCGCGCCGTCGGCCGGACCGGTTGCCCACCCGGCGAAGTGCGGCTCGCTTGTCCGGCAACGTGGACCCCGGCGCGCCGGCAACGACTTCTCGATGACGCCGTTGAGGCCGGACTCGCCGCTCCGGTCGTCGTGTTGGCACCGGTCGCCGCCGCACTGGCGTACGCAGACCGGCACGCCGTCATCGACGGGTCGTATCTGCTCGTTTGCCGGCTCGACCATGAACACTTCGAAGGTGCTGTCGTGCAAGCGAGAAGTTCGGGCTACGAGCCCATTGGCCCCGCCAGCGGAGGGCGGATCGGCATCGGAACGACGATCGAGCACGACGCCGGGCTTGCTCGCGCCGTCGCCCAGCTCGGCGAGCTGGAAGATGTCGAGGGTCTGACGCCCGATTGGATCTCGACGGTTCTCATCGTCGGCGACGACGCTCGGATTCCTACGCTGCGACGGTTGCTGGCCGACTCACATCCTGGCGCACCGATCCACGATCGGAACGACGTCGCCTCCGCGGTCAGCATCGGTGCCACGCACCCGTTGGCGGCTCTTGCTCCCCGATGCCCTCCGGCGGACACCAGCTGCGGTCACGTGCTCGTGCCGACCCCAGTTGCAGACGCGTTCGAGGTGTTGAACACGGACTGGGACTTCGACGCCCGGCAACACTCCCCCGACGCTGGACCCTTACGGCGCCGCAGGCTGGCGATGGCAGGCACCGCCGTGCTGACGCTGATCAGCACCATGATTGTGCTCTCGGACGCGACGCCGCCGGGCGGCCGGTCCGCCTGGTCACCGGTGGCATCCCCGCCCACCGTTCCCCTTCCTCCGGCCATGGATCCGCAACCAGCCGGACACTGGATCCTCCCCAAGGGCTATCCCCCCGGCGAAAGGCCGCTCGCCATGGTTGGGTTCGATGCCGTGCTGACACACCTCGACGTCAAGCGGGAATGGGACGAGAACATCGCCGGCGCGCGAACCGACCTCGGACACGTCTGCGGGCGACGTGCGCCGAACCTGGCCTTGATATCCATCAGGAGGAGGTTCACCTCCTCGACGGGTGACGAGAAGCTGGCGAACGCCGTGAGCACGTTCACCAATCCGGTCACCGCCCAGGCATCGCTCATGGAGGTTGAACGCAACTTCGCAGCGTGCGCCGACTACGAGACGTCCGACAACGGACGGTCCGTCAGAATCGTGATCATTCCGTATCCGCCGGCGCAACGGCCGCGCCACGGCGAGGCGGCCTTCGCCGTGTCCGCAAGCACAGCCGAAGGTGCGAAAGGGCCCACGTCGGTCCTGTTGTACGGAGTCGTTCGACACGACCGCTACGTCACCGAGGTCGAGTACTCGGCGACGACTCTGCGCCGCGGCACCCAGGGCCGAGCAACGGTGAGCGACGCCCACCGTCACCGGTTCGAACAGATGTTGCGCCGGGCATCAGATCGACTTGAGCGCATCGTCGGCTGATCGGCCGTTCAGAGTGGAGGCGGTACGTCCGGCTCGGGTACGCCGTCGGCTCGCGGCGATCCGGAGGGCGCAGGCGCGGCGGCTGAAGCGGTGAGCGCCGGCAACAGTTGAACCGTTCGCCGCACCCAGACGCCGCCGAGCACGGCCAGCGCGGTCACGACGGACAGCACGATCACATAGGCCGTGCGTGTCCTGGCCAGCGAGCTGACGATCACCGGCATCGTCATCGCCGCGTAGGCAGCGGCGTAGAACGATCCGGTCATCGCGCCGCGGGCCGAAGGCGTCGTCAGCACGTCGACGAATCGCAGCCCCGACACCAACGCCAATCCCGATGCCGCACCGAGTAGCGCGGCGCCGGGAAACGTCAATGCCCACATGTCGGTGGCGAAGGCGATCACGCCGAGCAGGCATCCGGCGGCACCGCAGGCGAACGCCCACGGCGCTGCCCGTACCGCACCGAGCCGGGCGACCATCCGCTGAGCAGAAAAGATGGCCACTGCCGTGATGCCCGCCACCACTCCGGTGACGAAGACGGCCACCGAGGCCATGACGGGCCGCAGCAGCACCGGGAACAGCCCGAGCGACATGGAGGCGAATCCGAACACGCACAGCGCCGTCGGGACGACGACGGTGAGGAACACGCGACGCGTGGCAGCGGGAACGCCGAGGCTGGGGCGAAAGGGCCGGTGCTCAACGTGAACGGTCTCGGGCACGCGCAAGGCAGCGAGCAGCCCGATGACGACGACAGCGATGTGCACGAGGTACGACAGGTGTAGCGGCCACGGCGCCCACTGGCCGAGGATCCCGGCGATGACGGGCCCGCCGCCGAACCCGGAGTACAGGATCATGCTCGTCAGCCGCGACGGCCACAGCGGATCCTCGGTCGGCTCGACCTCCTGCATCCAGGCGCTGGCGACGACGAACACCACGCCCGACACGGCGCCGAGCATGAGGCGGGCGACGAACAGCACGGCCAGGCTCTCCGACCCGGCCAGGAACAGCGCCGATGCCACGCCAGAGGCGGCGATGCCGGGCACCATCACCTTCCTGCGGCCGAGCACATCGGACGCCGGGCCAGCCCACATCAGCGTCGGAACGAGCCCGATCGGGTACACGGCGAACAGCGCAGTGACGGTCCATGCCGACAGATCGAGCCGGTCCTGGTAGATCAGCAGCAACGGCGTCGACACATTCGTACCCAGCGCCACCGAGAACAGCGCCACCGACAGGGCGCGCCGGGGCCGATGGGCGACCACGGCCGCTCCGCCGGGCACCTTGACGTCTTCGATCAGGCAGCCAACCCTACGATGGGCGCGACGCGTCGGTAC
>JACDHN010000469.1 GCA_013821025.1 Acidimicrobiia bacterium
TACTACACCGACGGCGCTCCCAGGGTCGACGAGGGCGTCCTGGCCAGCGGTCTCGAGGCGTGCAAGCAGTGGATCAAAGAGTCCATCACCCTGCAGCGCCAGCTCGTCGCCAGCGTGATCGCCACCAATGGGCCGATCACGCCGCTCGAGTTCTCCCCGGTGTTCGATTACGGCGACGATGTGTTCGCCGCCGTCGAGTCCGAGGTGTCCGACCAGGTGGCCAAAGCGACGACGATCTCGGGTAAGGCCGAGCGCAACGCCGCCACGTACGAGGCGGCCGACGTCGCCATCGCCACCATGTGCGGCACGGAGGACTCCCCGGGACAGTTTGCCGGTCGGGAGAAGGAGATTCGCGAAGCAGTCCGCTCCCTGACGAAGAAGCTCGTGCGCCGACGCATCGTCGACGAGGGTGTGCGCATTGACGGCCGTGGTCTGAGCGACCTGCGCCCGGTGTCAGCGGAGGTCGGCGTGCTGCCGACGAGCCACGGCTCCGGTCTGTTCCAGCGCGGTGAGACCCAGGTGCTGAACGTCACGACGCTGGCAATGCCGCGCATGAACCAGCAGCTCGACACGCTGTCGCCGGAGACGACGAAGCGCTACCTGCACCACTACAACATGCCGCCCTGGGCCAATGGCGAGACCGGCCGAGTGGGTTCGCCCAAGCGCCGTGAGATCGGCCACGGTGCTCTCGCTGCCCGGGCCGTCCTGCCCGTCGTGCCGAGCCAGGAGAGCTTCGCGTACACGTTGCGCCTGGTCTCCGAAGTGATGAGCTCGAACGGGTCAACGTCCATGGCGTCGGTGTGCGCGTCGAGCCTGTCCCTGATGGACGCCGGTGTCCCCATCGCCGCGCCGGTCGCGGGCATCGCCATGGGCCTCGTGTTCGATGGTGGCAACTACTTGACGCTGACCGACATCCTCGGCGCCGAGGACGCCTACGGTGACATGGACTTCAAGGTCGCCGGCACCGCTGATGCCGTGACGGCACTGCAGCTCGATACGAAGATCGACGGCATCCCCGCCGACGTGTTGACTGCTGCACTCGACCAGGCGAAGAACGCCCGACTGCAGATCCTCGAGGTCATGGCCTCGGCCATCGCCGAGCCCCGGAGTGAGGTCGCCGCGGCGGCGCCGAAGATCTCCACGATCTTCATCCCGCTCGACAAGGTCGGCGAGGTGATCGGGCCCAAGGGCAAGGTCATCAACACCATCCAGACCGAGACCGGCGCCGACATCAACGTTGACGACGACGGGGCTCAGGGCATCGTCACCATCGGCGCCGTGGAGGCGTGGCGGATGGAAGAGGCGAGAGCCGCCATCCTCGCCATCGTCGACCCGCCGAAGGCCGAGCTCGGCAAGATCTACAACGGCCGGGTCGTCAACATCACCAAGTTCGGGGCGTTCGTCAACATCCTCCCGGGGCGTGACGGCCTGGTGCACATCTCCAAGTTGGGCGGTGGCAAACGCATCGCCTCGGTGGAGGACGTGTTGTCGTTGGGCGACGAGATCGAGGTCCGTGTCGACGAGATCGACGACAAGGGCAAGGTCAGCCTGTTGCCGGTGGGCACGCTCACCAGCTCCGGCGCAGACGCCCCGACGGACGGCGACGCCCCGAGCGGCGATGCCGGCGGACGGCGCTCCGACGGTCCGTCCCGGTCGTCGGACCGTGATCGGGACCGAGATCGTGACGCCGACCGTGATCGTGGTCGTGGCCGCTCGGCCGCTCCCGCGGACACCAGCACGGACACGGACACGGTGAGCGTGTCGTTCGAAGAGTCGTTCGACGGCCAGCTCCGTGACGAGGTCGGTGACCTCGGTCCGGATACCGGGGGCACACGCGAGCAGAGCGACGGCAACGACCGGTCGCGAGGCCGCCGTCGTCACCGCTGATCGCAGCGACGATCCTCAACATGTGCTGACACCGGTCCGGCTACGGTCGGACCGGTGAGCAGCGAATCAGCGCCCATCCGGGTCGGCGTCAATGGCGCCGGCGGACGGATGGGTGCCACCGTGTGTCTGGCCGTCAGCCTCGATCCTGAACTGGAGCTGGCGGCCGCCGTCGACCCGCAGACCGCCGGCAGCGAGATCGA
>JACDHN010000470.1 GCA_013821025.1 Acidimicrobiia bacterium
CACGAGCGTCCACTCGGCGTAGTTCGGGCTCCACAACCCCACCCGGTCACCCGGTTCCAGCCCCAACCCGATCAGACCCGATGCCAGGTCGGTCACGCGGTCGGCGAACTCCCGGTACGTCCAGCGAATCCCCTGGTGCCGCGACACGAGGGCTTCGTTGTCGCCGTGCTCGGCAACGGTGCGGGCGAGGTTGGCGCCGATCGTCTCGTCGAGCAGCGGCGCATCGGTCGGCCCGCAGTCCTGTGCTGGTTCCGTTCCGGTCATCCACCCTCCTGGATCGGCAACGCCACGACCGTCGCAACCATTCTCGCGCCGCCCAGCCGAACTGGGCGCGATTCTTACCGGGGGCTGAAACGATCTGCGCCCAGACGACTGGATGGGAGAGATCACGCCCAGATGGTGGTGGGGAGAGGGTCAGTACGATGCGGGGCATGGACACCATCGAACGGGTCGGCGTCGTGGGCTGCGGGTTGATGGGCTCTGGCATCGCAGAGGTCTGCGCCCGCAACGGCATCGATGTCGTCGCATGCGAGACCGATGCCGCAGCGGCAGAGCGGGGAAGGGCCCGCGTGCTCAAGTCGCTCGACCGCGGCGTCGGTGCCGGCAAGCTCGACGAGGCGGCTCGCGACGACGCCGTGTCACGGCTGACGTTCACGACCGATTTCGGAGAGCTGGCGGACCGGCAGCTCGTCGTCGAGGCCGTCATCGAGGACGAAGCGGCGAAGCTCGAGGTGTTCCGCACACTTGACCAGGTGATCGAAGACAGAGGAGCGATCCTGGCCAGCAACACCAGCTCCATCCCGATCATGAAGCTCGGCATCGTCACCGACCGCCCCCAGCAGGTGGTCGGCATCCACTTCTTCAACCCGGTGCCCGTGCTGCGGCTCGTGGAGCTGGTGACGAGCCTGCTCACGTCGCCCGACACGACGGCCAGGGCCGGCGAGTTCGCCGAGCAGCTCGGCAAGCGGGTGATCCGCAGCCAGGACCGCGCCGGGTTCATCGTCAATGCCCTGCTGATCCCGTACATCCTGTCCGCCATCCGGATGATGGAGTCCGGGTTCGCAACGGCAGAGGACATCGACGTCGGGATGGTCGAGGGCTGCAACCATCCGATGGGCCCGCTGCGGCTCGCCGACCTGATCGGGCTCGACACCACCCAGGCCGTCGCCGAGAGCCTGTACGAGGAGTTCAAGGAGCCGCTGTACGCTCCGCCGCCGATGCTGTCGCGCATGGTCGAGGCGGGTTTGCTGGGCCGCAAGGCGTCACGGGGCTTCTACGACTACGGCGACCGTTGATGAACGTTGCCAGCCGTGGCAGGGTGCTGGTTGCCAAGGTCGGGCTCGACGGCCACGATCGAGGCGTCAAGGTGGTGGCGAGAATCCTTCGTGACGCCGGCTACGAGGTGATCTACACGGGGCTGTTCCAGACCCCCGACTCCGTGGCGGCATCCGCCGTGGACGAGGACGTGGACGTGATCGGGCTGTCACTGCTGTCGGGGGCGCACCTCACGCTGGCGCCAGCGGTCGTGGACAAAGTACGGGAGGCCGGCAGCGAGATCCCAGTCGTCGTGGGTGGGATCGTGCCCGAGCAGGACATCGCCGAGTTGCATGCCGCAGGGGTTGCCGGCGTGCTCACGCCGGGCGCCACCGCCAAGGACGTGGTGGCGGCGATCGACCGGGCGATCGGCTCGCGCACCTGAACCGATGACCGTGCTCATCGATCGCGCCGAGCGCCTGACCAACCTGCTGGCGTTGCTGCTGTCGACGCGTCGGGCGCTGACTGCAAGCGACGTGTTCAACGAGTTGGCCGGGCAGTACCCGGCAGGTACGGCCGCCAAGCGGCAGGCGTTCGAGCGCGACAAGGCGTCGCTGCGCGACATCGGCGTGCCGATCGAGACCGAGATCCTCGGAGGGTCCGACGCCGGGCGGACGGCGTACCGGATCGACCGGGATCGCTACGAGCTGCGCGACCTGGAACTGAGCGCAGAGGAGACGCGGGCCCTGCAAGCAGCGGTGGCGGCGATCCGATCGGGCACGCCGATCGGCACCGACGCCCTGCTGAAGCTCGGTGCAGGCGCCCCC
>JACDHN010000471.1 GCA_013821025.1 Acidimicrobiia bacterium
CCGTCGGTCTCGATCCGGCGGTCGTGCGTGGTGCCCGCATCCTCGACAACGGACCGGCGTGGCACACGCTGCTCGTCGCCTCGAGCGAGCTGGTGTTGGGGCTGGAACCGGATCTGCAGGCGCTGCGATCGCTTCCGATGGTCGGTGTCGTCGGGCCGCACCCGGATGGCCATCCGCAGCGGTTCGAGGTCAGAGCGTTCGCACCGTCGGTCGGTGCTCCCGAGGATCCTGTCACTGGCAGCCTCAACGCAGCGATCGGCCAGTGGCTCATCGGCGAGGGCGTGGCGCCGGCCAGCTACGTCGCGGCCCAGGGCACGCGCCTCGGACGGTCGGGGCGCGTCCACATCGACGCTGATGATGCGGACGTGTGGGTCGGCGGCAACACGACCACGATCATGGAGGGCACCGTCACCCTGTGACGGGGTACGTTCAGTGGCGTGAGTACCGCCGAGCAGCTCCCCGCAGACATCACAGAACGCATCGACGAGGTGCGGGAGAAATCGGGCTTCGTGCCCAACGTGTTCACGTCGCTCGCCGAACGGCCGGGCCTGTTCCGGGCGTTCTTCGAATTCCACGACCTGGTGATGGACAAGGACACGCCGGCGCTGTCCAAGGCCGACCGGGAGCTGATCGTGGTGGCCACGTCCGCTGTCAACTCGTGCACGTACTGCGTCGTCGCCCACGGGGCGGTCCTGCGCATCCGCGACAAGGATCCCGAGATCGCCGACCTGGTCGCCGTCGACCCTGGAAAGGCGCCGCTCGACGAGCGGCGGCGGGCGATCGTCAACTACTCGGTGCGTCTCGCCCGCACCCCCGAGCTGATCGGTCCTGGCGACGCCGACACGCTGCGCGACGCCGGCCTCACCGAGGACGACATCTGGGACGTGGTTGCGATCGTCGGATTCTTCGCACTGTCGAACCGGCTGGCGCACGCATTCGACATGCGTCCGAACCCCGAGTTCTTCACCATGGGCCGCTGAGGGACTGCACGGGTTCAACCGTCGTCGGGCTTGCGGGCCCGGCTGGGAGCGACCCGCGGCGCCTCGTCGGGCATCTTCGGGTACACGGGCGGCCAGGGCGCGTCGGGGATCCCGGCAGCCAAGTCGGCTCGGTAGCGCTCCACCAGCGGCTCGATCGTCGCCGGCTGGTCGTCGATCGTGGACCACGGGTCACCGTTCGCTGCCACCCGATCGGGCACCGTGCGCATCGACAGCTCATCGGGATGGATGTCGGGCAGCTCGTCCCACGAGAACGGCGTCGACACTTGGGCGCCCACCCGAGAGCGCACGCACCAGGCGCCGAACACCGTCTTGTGGGGAGCGTTCTGGTTGAAGTCGACGAACACACGGCTGCCCCGCTCCTCCTTCCACCACGCGCCCGTGATCAGGTCGGGGCGACGTCGTTCCATCTCCCTGGCGACGGAAACGGCAGCCTGGCGGACGGCGAGCGAGTCCCACCCCTCCTCAACGCGCACGTACACGTGCAGGCCCCGGTTGCCGCTGCTCTTGGGAAAGGCGGTGATGCCGAGCTCGCCGAAGAACGCATGGAGCTCGCCAGCCGCCTCTCGCACCATCTCGAACGTCACTCCCGGCGACGGGTCGAGGTCGATGCGCAGCTCGTCGGTGTGCTCTGGCCGCTCTGCCCGGTACGGCCACGGATGGAAGCCGAGGCATCCCTGGTTGGTCGCCCACAGCACGTGGGCAACATCGGCCATGACGATGGCACGCGACGTGGTGCCGTTGGGCGTCGACACGATCGTCGTCTGCAGCCACTCGGGCGCCGAGTCAGGGATCCGCTTCTGGAAGAACGACTGGCCCGTGACGCCGTTGGGGAAGCGTTGCAGCAACGTCGGCCGATCCCGCACTGTGCGCATGAGCGGGTCACCGATGGCCACGTAGTAGCGGGCGAGGTCGCCTTTCGTCTCCCCGTGCTCAGGGAACATCACCTTGTCGGGATGCGTGATCTCCATCACCTTGTCCGCGACCGTGAGCTCCAGCGGCTCGGCGTCGTGTTTCGCCATGCCCCGCTGACGCTAGCTGTCAGTTGGCGTGGAGTGCTTCGTTGAGGCCGCCCCACGAACC
>JACDHN010000472.1 GCA_013821025.1 Acidimicrobiia bacterium
AGCATCGCCTCCCGGTTGCGGGCGTACTCAGTCGAACGGACATCGAGGCGAGACCGCAGCACGGGCCGGGGCATCCGGTCAGCATGCACCACCGGAGTAGGGCAGGTCGCACTCACCCCCCACCCCGTCTTGGCGTGATGTCTCCCCACCGGCCGGTCTGGGCGCGATTCCAGTCGAGCACCGGAAGAGACCACACCCGGACGGTGAGGCTGGCGCCGCTCGACGGTCCTGTCCGGGCGTCTATGCCCGGCGCGATACTGGACGCGTGGCGGGGGAACGATTCTTCGACGCCGAGTCGGCGGGGATGACGGGCCCGGCCCGGATCTGTCTCGAACGTCATGAGGTCGACGGCAAGGAGACGTTCCAGATCGTGCGCCGCTTCGGTTTCCGCGACGAGGGCTTCGACGAGCCGTTCATCGTTCCGGCCGATCCCGAGATGTTCCGCAGCGACCTGACGTCGGTGCCTGTGCTGTTCACGTGGCTCGTGCCGCGAACGGGCAACCACCTGCCGGCGGCGCTGCTGCACGACGGCCTCGTGTACCCGCCCGGCGAGCCGGCGTCGTACACCGGGCCGGAGGTGAGCCGGGAACAGGCCGACGGAATCTTCCGCAACGCCATGGCCGATCTGGGCACGGGGTGGTTGCGGCGCTGGCTGGTCTGGACGGCCGTCATCCTTGCGACGGCGTTGACCGACCTACGCCCACGATGGCGCTGGGTGCCAGTCGTGGCAGGAACCTTGGCCGCCGTCAGCATCCTCGGCGTGCTCGCCACGATCGACCTGTTCGATCAGTGCACGGTGCTGCCGTGGATGGCCGACCGCAGTTGGTTGGGCGAGCTGGCGTACGGTGCCATGGCTGCGCTCGGGATTCCACTTGTGCTGTCGCTGCTGTGGGGCCGCCTGTACAAGGCAGGGATCGTTGCCTGCCTGGCCCTGGCGTTCCTCCTCCACGTCACCGTCCTGCTCGCCTTGCTCTCAGCCGTGTACCAGGTGATCGAGAGCCCGCGGGCGGCGTGGGCCACCGTCCGACGCTACGTGACGCCGTCGGTGCTGGCGGGTGTGCTCGCCTACGGTGGCGTGATCGCGTTCGTCGTGTGGTGGCGTTGCCCCTGAGCCGGCGCCGAGCGCGGTTATCGTCCCGTCGGAAGCCTCGTGAACACCGCACTGGGACTCATCGGAGTCGTCGTCCTCATCGCCCTCAACGGCTATTTTGTGGCAGCCGAGTTCGCGTACGTGAGCGTCCGCCGCGCTCAGCTCGAGGCCCACGAGCGCGCCGATGCCAAGCGCGTCGAACGGGCCTTGGCGATCGTCAAGCGTCTTTCGTTCATGCTCTCTGGGGCCCAGCTGGGCATCACGATCATGTCGGTGATCATCGGCTTCATTGCCGAGCCGAGCATCGGCCAGGCGATCGAGCCGCTGATGGAGTGGATCGGGATCGGCGAGTCGGCCCGCCAACCGATCGCCCTCGTCCTCGCCTTCGTAATCGCCACCGCCGCCCAGATGCTGTTCGGCGAGCTGTTCCCGAAGAACCTGTCGATCGCCAGGGCCGAAGGGGTGTCGCTGGCCCTGGCGACAACGACTGCGCTGTACACGAGGATCGCGGCGCCGGTCATCCGGCTGTTCGACAACTCGGCCAACGCGCTGTTGCGCCTGTTCGGCATCGAGGCGATCGAGGAACTGCACGGCGGCGTCACATCCGACGAGTTCGATTTCATCGTCGAGGAATCAGTGCGTGAAGGCCGGCTGACGCCACAACAAGCCGAGCTGCTCTCACGGTCGATCGAGTTCCCGATGCTCGATGCTGCGGATGCCATGCGCCATCGGCGCAACGTGATGACCGTTTCGTCACAGGCCACGGGTTGGGAGCTGCGCACCGTTGCGGGGGCGGTTCACAGCCGGTTGCCGGTCGTGGACGAGAACGGCGACCGCGACGAGGTGGTCGGTGTGGTCGAACTGAAGGACCTGCTGGAGGTCCCGATCGAGCGACGCAATGACGTGCGCATCGTGGACATCATGCGCGAGCCGCTCATCGTGCCCGAGCAGCTCCCCCTGCCTGACGTGCTGGAACGGATGCAGCA
>JACDHN010000173.1 GCA_013821025.1 Acidimicrobiia bacterium
GAGCGCCGTCGACCGGGCGTCCGAGACGTTGCGTGACTTGCGTGTCGCCGAGGTCAAGGAGCTCGATCTGGTGATCGAGGGCGGCGCCGTCACCGCCTATCGCGCCAGGGTCAACGTGTCCTTCAAGTTCGAAGGCACCGACACCACCTGAACGCGCCAGGTCCTCGGCTATGGGGGCGACCAGGTCAGCGGGGGAGTTGGTCTTCGATGGCGCTGATCAGGTTGGGATCGTCGGGTTCGACCATCGGCGAGAACCGCGCCACGATCTCACCAGCGGAAGACACCAGGAACTTCTCGAAGTTCCACTGGATGTCGCCGTCGCGCCCTTCGGCATCTGCGACCTCTGTGAGCTCGGCGTAGATCGGGTGACGCCGGTCGCCGTTGACTTCGATCTTCTCCATCATCGGGAACGTCACTCCATACGTGGTCGAGCAGAAGCTCTCGATCTCCTCGTGGGTGCCGGGCTCTTGTTCACCGAACTGATTGCACGGGAACCCGATCACGTCGAAACCGCGATCGCCGTAGGTCTCCTGCAGCCTCTCGAGTCCCGTGTACTGGGGGGTCAACCCGCAGCGCGAGGCGACATTGACCAGCAACAACGCCTCTCCGGAGAACTCGGCGAGTGAGGTGTCGCTGCCTTGCAGGGTCTTGATGGGATGGTCGAGGAGGGCCACGCTCTGAGTCAATCGTGTCCGAGGCGCGCTTACGATGTCCTCGTGCATTTCTTCACCTGCGGGGCCCGCTGACCGATGACTGATATCGCCACGCACGGTCCCGAGGGGCTGGAGCGCCAGCTGGAGCAGCACCGGGTGCCGCTGACCGGGTACTGCTACCGGATGCTTGGGTCGCCATTCGAAGCCGACGACGCCGTGCAGGAGACGATGGTGCGGGCATGGCGGGGCTTGGATCGCTTCGAAGGCCGATCGGCGTTGAAGTCCTGGCTCCATCGCATCGCCACGAACGTGTGCCTCGACATGTTGAACGGTCGCCAACGCCGCGCCCGTCCGATGGACCTCGGCTCGCCATCGACGGCGGGATCTGCGCTGTTGACGGCGCGTTCCGCAGAAACGTGGATCGAGCCGGTCCCCGATCACCGGGTGCTGTCGACGAGTGGCGACCCTGGTGATCTGGCCGTCTCGCGTGAGTCCGTGCGTCTGGCGTTCGTCGGCGCCCTGCAGCACCTGCCGCCTCGGCAGCGAGCGGTGCTGATCCTGCGCGAGGTGCTGAGTTGGAAAGCTGACGAGGTCGCCGAGTTGCTCGACACCAGCGTCGCTTCGGTGAACAGTGCGCTGCAACGGGCGCGGGCGACACTCGCCGCCCAGAACGTCGATGTGGCCGGAGAAGCCGAGCCACTGGACGACGAACGCCAAGCGCTTCTCGACCGCTACGTCGATGCCTTCGAGCGCTATGACGTCGACTCGCTCACCTCGCTGCTGCACGAAGATGCCACACTGTCGATGCCGCCGTACGACCTCTGGCTGCAGGGTCACCGCGACATCAGCGGTTGGCTGCTCGGTGAGGGCATCGATTGTCGCGGCTCACGCATGGTCCCTTGCGCGGCCAACGGTTCGACAGCGTTCGGTCAATACCGACCGAGTGGCCCCGGCGGCAGCTTCGAGCCGTGGGCGCTGCAGGTCATCGAGGTGGCCGACGGCCGGATCACCGCCATCAACTCGTTCCTCGACGTCTCGCAGCTGTTCCCGTTGTTCGACCTCCCCCCGACGCCAGCGTCGTAACCGACCCCGCCGGCGCCGCCGGCGACCACCGTGAGGTGGCGCGCCAATGTGCGCCGTTTTTCACGTCGTTCCGATAACAGTTTTTCTTCGGTGGTGCGACGGTTCGGGGCGTCGATGACGTCAGTGCGCCGAGGACGGGCGTAATCGGAACGACGTGAATGGCGCCGCCACAGGCAGGCGCCAGGATGCGGGAATGCTGCGAGCAGGATTGATCGGGGTCGCCGGTGCCGCGGATCCCCACCCCACGACTTCCCGAGCACGCAGGGGGACAGCTGATCTACGGTTGACGACATGCGTCGACTCACCGTGTTGCTCGCCGTCCTGCTCGCCTGCCAGAGCCTGATTCCCGCCGGCGCCGCCGATGCCCGACACGACCGACACGACCGACACGACCGACACGATCGTGAGGTCAGGTTCGCCACCTTCAACACCAGCCTCAACCGTGGCACCGCCGGCGAGCTGCGAGCCGACCTCGAAGCGGCACTGGAGGGCGACGTCGATCCGCAGCTCGGCGCCGTGCTCGAGATCATCGACCGCAACGACCCGGACGTGCTGCTGGTCAACGAGTTCGACACAGGCACCGACGGCGACCGCAGAACGGTGAGGATGTTCGCAGAGCTCGCCGGCTACCGCTACTTCTTCACCGCGCCCTCCAACACCGGGATCCCGTCGGGCTTCGACCTCAACAACAACGGTGTGATCGGTGGTCCTGAGGACGCCTTCGGCTTCGGTTTCTTCCCTGGCCAGTTCGGCATGGCCGTGTTCTCCAAGTACCTGATCGATACCCGCCGCGCCCGCACGTTCCAACACTTCCGGTGGGCCGACATGCCAGGCGCCATGCTCCCTACGAACCCCGACGGCTCGTCGTTCTATTCCGACGAGGAGCTGGAGGTGTTCCGCCTGTCGTCCAAGAGCCACTGGGATCTGCCGATCGTGATCAGTCACCGCAAGGTCGTGCACTTCCTCGTCAGCCATCCGACGCCCCCGGTGTTCGACGGTCCTGAGGATCGAAACGGCACGCGCAACTTCGACGAGATCCGCTTCTGGGCCGACTACGTCCGCCCCGGCCGTGCGTCGAGATACATCTACGACGACGACGGCCGAGACGGTGGCTTGCACCCCGGCGCTCGATTCGTGATCGCCGGCGACCAGAACTCCGATCCGCTCGACGGGGACTCTGTGCCAGGGGCGATCCAGCAGCTGCTCGAACACCCGCGGATCAACACCAGGGTCACCCCCGACAGTAGGGGAGCCGTGGAGGCCTCCCGTCTGCAGGGCGGCGCCAACCTGACGCATCGCAGCAACCCGCGCTTCGACACGGCCGACTTCGCCGATGGAGCGCCAGGAAACCTGCGCGCTGATTACGTGCTGCCGTCCAAGCAGCTGAAGATCCGCGATGCCGGCGTCTTCTGGCCGGTGCAGGGCGCACCAGGCTCCGAGCTCACCGGCGTGTTCCCGTTCCCGTCGTCCGACCACCGTCTGGTGTGGGTCGACGTCGCAGCCCGACGGGGCCGGCGCTGCTGACGCGCGCTTAGGCCTGGCTGTTCAGGAAGGGAGCCAGGGGCGGGCCCACCGAGGTGGTTGGTACGGCGTCCAAGCACCGGCGGGCTGGGCCAGGCGGTCGGCGACGACGACCAGGACAGGCGGGTTGTGGCCGAGACCGACGTGGCTGCCGCGGACCTCGACGTTCTCGCGGAGCGGACCGCTGGTCAGCAGCGACGCCCGGTACGCCACGACGGCGTCGCTCTTGCTGTATATCGATGTCGCCGGCACAGTGGCCGGGAGCCTCGGGGCGTAGTTGAGCGGGCTCCCCAGCGTGACGACCTGACGAACGTGGCCGGGCCGTTGCTCGGCGATGCCGTGTGCATAGACGCCGCCCAGGCTCCACCCCACGAGGCTCATGGGCGCCTGATCCGCCTCGATCAACCGGTCCACGAGCCGTCGCAAGCCGTCGGTCATGTGCGAGGTGGGCCCGGCGTTCGTTCCAAGCCCCCATCCGTGGGTCCGATACCCGAGCCGGTTGAGGAACCAGCGGATCGGACGGGTCGAGGCATCGCTCGCTCGGAACCCAGGGAGCACGAGCACCCGGTGACCGTCGCCTCTCGGCGACCTGGCCACCAGCGGCCCGACGGTCGCCACGAAGCCGGCGAACTCGGGTGCCGCCCGTGCCTCCCGCAACCACGACAACCTCGGTTGCACCATTCGTTGTGCCACGGTCGGCACGGTACTCAGGACTTGCGGCGTTTGACCTCCACGGCGTAGGTGCCTGTGCCACCCGGTTGCTTGTGGCGCACGACGAGCCAGTAGTCACCAGGCTGCAGCTTGCGCACGATGCGGGCGTTGGCGTCCTTGCCGCGGTCGTCATCCCACGTCACGATGGCACCCCGATCGTTGGGGCCGTTCAACGTCATCACCACGTCGGTCGAGCCGGTGGTGGTCATGATGTGCGTCCACGCCTCTGGCACGGCGAAGTGGAACACGTCGGTCTCGGCGCCGACAGCGAGGTCCGCAGCCACCGCGCCGGCGCCGACCTCCACGTCGACGACGCCAGGGGAGTGCTTCGGGTACTGGCGTCCCATGAACTGGCGATCGGTGGTCGAGAACTCGGTGTTCCAACCGATGGCGAACGATCCGACGGTCAGCTCGTCGGGCACGGCGTACTGCATGATCGACGTCCGATCGAACTCGGAGAAGTTCGTCTCATCTCGCTCGTACACGTTGAAGATGTTGAAGTCCACGTCGTCGGCGGACCAGCCCTGCCGGGCGTAGTAGGCGTACACCTTCGGCTTGTCCCACGGAATCTTGCCTTCGGCGGCCGGGTTCTGGTGCTCGTGGATCATGCCCAGTGCGTGCCCGAACTCGTGACGCACGACGCGCTGATACTCGCGGGTGCTGGTGGTCGGCGTGAGCCAGCCGTAGTTCATGGTCGGCCGGGATCGGGGCACCGTGAGCGCGTCCGTGCCGACCGTGGACCACGAGAAACCCTTATCAAGGAAGCTGACGCGGATCTCGGCCAGGCCCGACGTCACGAAGTCGAGCCGCAGGTTCGTCAGCGCCTCCCACTCCTTGGCGATGGCTGCCACCTTCTGCTTCACGGTCGAGTCACCGTCGAGGAAGGCCACCCGGATGCGCCGGCCGTTGTCCCACAGCCGCATCCGCTCCACAGCCGCCCTCGTCGCCGTCGCCGAGCTGGGCGGCGAGATCGGCATCAGCCTGATGTTGTCCACCCGTTCGAGCACGGCCACCTCGTCGCTGGCTCTGCGCGGCGTGGCGTCGACGGCGCCGCCCTCTGGCTGGATGTAGCACACCTTCAGTCGCTTCACTCGTCCTCCGATGTCATTTGTCTTGCTCGCTGGCGTGGGCACAGGTGCCGAGGGAAGCGCCAGCGACGAGGCACACGCGGCGCGAGGAGGAAGCGAAGCGGACGACGAGCCCGCCAGGCATCATGGTCGTTCGATCACGATCGACCGCACGGCCACGTGCGGGTCCTCGAGTGCCAGGTCCGCCAAGCTGGCGGTGGCCACGGAGCTGTCGGCGCCGGCGCGGATCACAGCCGCCAACAGCATCACCGTGTTGTTGCGAAAGGCGCTGAGGTCGAGGTCGAACGTGACGACGCCCGAACGCGTGTTGTCGAGGTCCTGCCCCGTCAGCGTCTTACGTCGGGCGGCGGCGTTGCTGCCGACGAAGCGCCAGCCCTCGTCGAACGTGCGCGACGTGGCGCCGCCGGCCGAGTTGAGCACGTCGTCCGCAGCGGCCGCCCATGGCACGTTGTCCGTGAACCAGGTGGCCGGATCGTCGCGCCGGGGAACGGGCGCAGCTGCAGGCCGGATCCAGCGCAGCAATGTGACGCGGACGTCGGCGCCGGGCCGCGCGTCGAGCCCGCGGTGATGCACCACCACGTCGACCTTGTACGGCTGTGCCTTCAGCACGCACGAGACGCTTCCGGCGTCCCCCTCGCCCAACCGCGGAGTCAGATCCATCAGGTCGGCTTCGGCGGGGTTGGCGGTCGACCATGGATCCGCGGTGGCGTGCGCAGCGACCATCACCGAGCTCCAGTACGGGCCGTCGATCTGCATACGGTTCGTCACAGGATGCGCTGGAGCACCGAGGTCGCGCAGCACGTCCTCGAAGTACAGATCCCAGCGGCCCGTTGCCCGCACCCGGTCGTCACCCGACTGCGAACGCAGTGCCGCCTGGAACCTGCGCAGCCGCTCGACCGGCCCTGGTGAGATCTG
>JACDHN010000027.1 GCA_013821025.1 Acidimicrobiia bacterium
TGCGAAGACCGAACTCGAACCCGACGGGGGCCGATGTTTCGGACCCGGCGGCGATCGTGCGCGAAACATTTCCCCTTCCTTCCGACCTGAACTGCTCCCACAACGGCTGCGCCCAGCACACCAGCAGCACGCCGCTCCCCAGGAGCATCGATCTCGTCCGCCGTGTGCTCGGTACGGGTTCGAGCGGACGCCACCATCCGACGGCCAGGGCTGTGGCCAGCACGGCCGCGACCACGATCGGGTAGCCGAGTTGGCTCTGGGCGCACAACGAGCCCAAGAACGCGGCGACGGGAAGATAGCCCCAGCGGCCGCACGCAACCGCCCAGGCGGCAACACACAGCCACACGAAGGCGAGCATCACGACGTTCGGGTTCCACACGCTGTAGAGCACCTCACTACCCATGATCCAGCAGAGGGCGCAGACACCAGCGGCCATCACGACGGCCGCGCTCTCGCCGGAGACTCGACGCGCCGTCAGCACGATCCCCCAGATGGCGATGAGGTTGATCAACGCCGCTCCGACGGCAACGCCGACGCTGTCACCGAACAGCCGGACGGGCACAGTGAGCAGGTCGAACAGCATCGGTCCCGGATGGTTGAACTCGTTGCCGGGCACCGAGCCAGACGACGCCATTCCCACCAGCGGGTGGTGCTCGGTGAACACATCGCGGGAGCGCAGGGCGATCTGGGCGTCGTCACTGATGGCGACGAAGCCTCGCGCCAGACCGCGAACGAGGCTCAGGAGGATCACGACGCTCGCTCCGCCAGCCAGGGCGATGCTCAAGGGCGCCTCTCCGAGGCGCCGATCAGGCGTGTGAGTCAAGTTGTTCTCAGTCCGTGCCGGGTCGCCGGTCGAGCTCGGCGTCGGGATCACCGCTGTACCCGGGCGGGTACGTGCGGGCCAGGTCCTCGGCGGTCGGCGTTCGCCGACGGCGGGCCTCCGGGGGCAGCAGCTTCGAGATCGCCGTCATGATCCGCTTCGTGTCGGCGTTGGCCGAGCGGTACTTGAGCTCTACTGGCTCGCCGACGCGCACGGTCACGAGCGGCGGACTGGTCACGTTCAACACGTTCGGCAGGCGGCTCGACCGAGGCCAGACGTGCTCTGTACCCCACACCCCGATTGGGATCACGGGCACCTTCGTCAGCGAGGCCAGTCGCGCCGCCCCCCAGCGGCCGCTCAGTTCTGGCTCGAAGAACGCTGGACCCCTCGGGATCGTCCCTTCAGGCATGAGCACGACCAGCTCGCCGCCGGCCAGGGCGTCGGCGGCAGCGGCCAGCGGCTCCTCCGAGCCACTCGACCGGTTGACCGGGATCCCGCCCATCGCCGCAGCGAGCTGGCCGACGACGGGAGCGTCGAACACCTCCTTCTTGCCGAGCGAACGCACCGTGCGGCCCGTCCTGGCCACGGTCAAGGCGAGCGCGCTGATGTCGAAGTAGCTGCGATGGTTGGCGACGAGGATGGCGGCGCCGATGGCCGGGATGTTGTCGATGCCGTCGATGTCGAAGCGGGCGTATGGGAACATCTCGGGCCTGGCGAACTGCAGCAGCACCTTCTGCAGCTCGATGCCGAGGAACGGCACCTTGCGCACGCCTTTGGCCACGTCGAGGTTGATCACCGGCCAGCGCCGGGCGGCCGCCATGAACACCATCCGCGGATCAGGGTTGACCACCATCGGGTTGCCGACGGCGCCGAGCAACGGCGAGTCGTACACGCTGTCGGAGTAGGCGTAGCTCTCGGCCAGATCGATGTCGTGGGCATCGGCCCACTCCCGTACGGCAGTGAGCTTGCCGGCCGACCACACGAACGAGCCGACGAGTGAGCCGTCATACGTGCCGTCGTCGTTGACGCCGTACTTGGTGGCGATCACGTCGTCGAGCCCGAGCCGATCGGCGAACGGCTTGACCAGGTCGTAGGGGCTCGTGGTGGCGAGCACGACGGGTCGCCCGTGGTTCTTGTGCTCGGCGATGACGAGGTGGGCGAACGGCTGGACCTGGGCGAACAGCTCATCGGCCGCTGCCTCGGCCACCTTCACGACGCTGTCACGTGGCTTGCCTTTGGCCCACACGACGGCCTGGCGAGCCAGCGCCATGGAGGGAAGCGTCTCGCCGACGGTGTTGAACAGGCGGTACAGCAATCCTTCGCCAGGCACTCGGCGGGGCGCCATCCCGGCGATGCGCATGGCGTTGGAGAACGCCTCCCCCGACGCCCGCGCCAGCAGCGTGCGGTCGAGGTCGAAGAAGGCGGCGCCCGTCATGCCCGCAGACGTTAAACGACATACGAGGGGCTCCGCCCCACCTTGGACCCCGTGTGAAACGGGAGAGGCCCCGCTTGGGGAAGCGGGGCCTCTCAACCTGAACCCCGGGTCGGTTGGGGGAACCGGCCTTGGTGGGTTCTGCCGAGCGGAAGTTGGGGGAACCACCGCATCGTCTTCTTGTGAAAGTATGCACGTGCCCAGATGATCCGGCAACTAGACAAATCGGATACTCGGTATCTTGATCCGTGATGGACGTCCGTCAGCTGGCCGCGTTGGTGGCGATCGCCGATCACGGAACGTTCTCGGCGGCGGCCCGAGCGCTCTTCACCGTGCAGTCCAACGTGTCCGGACGCATCGCCAGGTTGGAGCGTGAGCTCGGCACCGATCTCGTCGACCGCTCCAGCGGCATGCTGACCGATGAAGGTGGCCGGGTGGTGGAACGGGCTCGACGCATCCTGCGAGAGCTCGACGACATCGTCACCGACCTGTCCGAGCCCGACCAGGACGTCACGGGCGAGGCTCGTATCGGCTGCATCGGCACCACGGCGCGCTGGTTGCTGCCGATGCTGCTCAGCGCTGTAGAGCGCAGCCATCCCAACGTGCACCCGATCGTGCTCGAGGGGAACACGTCGACGCTGATCCCCCATCTGCTGTCGGGCCGCATCGACGCCGCCATCGTCCACCTGCCCGTCGACGACCCCGAGCTGCAGCTGACGCCGCTGTTCGGCGAGGATCTGCTGGTGCTCACGAGCAAGGACCACCGATGGGCCGGGCGCACGACCATGAGCATCGCCGAACTGGCGTCGACGCCGCTGTTGCTGCCGCCAAAAGGGTCGGCGCTGCGCCGCGTGCTCGACCGTGCAGCGGCCGCCAACGACACGACACTCGTCGCTCAGGCCGAGATCGACGGCGTGCGGCTGCTCGCCTCGCTGGCGTTCGACGGCTACGGCCCAACCATCGTGCCGGCCACCGCCATCCCCCGCTGGTACGGCGGCAGGTACGGACGGGTCAGCGTTCCCGAGATCCCCCGCCGCGTCGTGGCGTGGGCGGCGCGGCGGCGGCCACCGGCCAACGCCGCCACGCGAGCTGTGCACACACTGTTGATGGAGCTGCTCCCCACGAACGCCCCCGAACAGGAGGGCGTGCATCTCGGCACCGACGCCTGCCCCCTCTCACGCCACGGCTGAGCGCAGCGACGCCGACCGGTCGCGCGAACGCCAGTCAACCGATCGGGGATGGGGTGTGGGGCGCAGCCCCCACACCGGACTCGCTGACTGGCGTATTCTCTCGCCATGACCGCACCGGCTCAGGAGGCCGACGCCACCGAAACCGCTGGCGCCGCCGAAACCGGCCTGGCACTGATGCACGGCGTGCCAGGACCGGGCAGCGCCGAGACGAGAACCGTCGGCGGTCACCCCGTCGTGTGGGCCGAGGTCAACGGACAGACGGCCTCTGGGTTCCACGGCGTTCCACTCGCCTCGTCCACCTCGAAGGTGATCGAGGCCGCCGCCGAAGCCGCCCGTGAGGCGCGCATCCCACTCGTTGTGTCTATGGCGTCCACGGGTGCCGACATCACAGAGGGTTTCCCGGCGCTGCACGCCTGGGGCCGGTTGGCCAAGTCACTCGCCTCGTGCTCGGGTGTCGTGCCGACGCTCGTCATCGTCGACGGCCCGGCGGTGTCGGGCCCTGCCCTGCTGATCGGCCTCGCAGACCTCGTCGTGATGACCGAACGCAGCTACGCCTTCGTCGGCGGACCCGTCATGGTGGAGCAGTTCACCGGTATCGCCATCGGCACCGACGAGCTCGGCGGCGCCCGAAGCCACGCCCGCACGACGGGCGTGGCCAGCATGGTCGTGCCCGACGTGGAGGCCGCCCGTGCCGCCATCGAGGAGCTGCTCGCCTACCTGCCACCCAACACCGACACTGAGCCAGAACGCTGGGCTGTCACCGATCCTGTCGATCGGCTGTGCCCGGAAGCCGGCGAGATGATTCCCGCTTCGTCGACAGGTGGCTACGACGTCAGGGCGGTCATTGCCGCCATCGTCGACGACGGCTCGATGCTCGAGGTCCGGGCTCAGTGGGCCACCAACGCCGTCACTGCCTTCGCCACCGTCGGGGGACAGCCGATCGGCGTGGTCGCCAACCAGCCCATCTCGCTCGCCGGCACACTCGACATCCCAGCGTCCCAGAAGGCTGCCCGGTTCGTCACCTTCTGCGACGCGTTCAACCTGCCGATCGTCACACTCGTCGACACGCCTGGGTTCTACCCAGGCAAGGACCTCGAGTGGCGGGGCATGATCCGCCACGGCGCCCAGCTCGTGTTCGCATACGCCCAGGCCACCGTGCCTCGCATCTGCGTGATCCTACGAAAGAGCTACGGCGGTGCGTACATCGTCATGGACTCCAAGGCGATGGGTAACGACATCTGTCTGGCATGGCCGTGGGCCGAGCTGGCCGTGATGGGTGGCGGCCAGGCCGCCGCCATCCTGCGGCGGCGGGCGACGCCCGAGGAGCGGGCCGAGTACGAGGCCGAGTACGCCGAGCGGCTGCTGAACCCGTACATCGCCGCAGAGCGCGGGTTCGTCGACGCCGTCATCGAGCCTGGCGAGACACGCCGGGAGGTAGCCGCTGCGCTCGAGATGTTGAGCGACAAGCGCGAGCCGCTCGTCGCCCGCAAGCACGCCAACACGCCGCTCTGACCGCCCCTCACCCCCCAGCGCCCGAACTATCGTGGGGCACGTGCCCGACACCATCACCATCACCGACGACCGCACCGGCAAGTCCGTGACCGTACCGATCACCGACGGGGTGTTCCCGTCGTCAGCGCTGCGTGAGCTCGACCCGTCGCTGTTCATGTACGACCCTGCGTACCTGTCGACGGCCGCCTGCAAGTCGGCGATCACCTTCCTCGACGGCGACGCCGGGATCCTGCGCCACCGCGGCTACCCGATCGAGCAGCTCGCAGAGCACTCGACGTACCTGGAGGTGGCCTACCTGTTGATCCACGGTGAGCTGCCCAGCCAGCAGGAGCTCGACACGTGGACGTACGAGATCACCCACCACACGTTCATGCACGAGAACATGCGCAAGCGCTTCGTGGACGGCTTCCACTACGACGCCCACCCGATGGGGATGTTCGTGTCTGCGATCGCCGCGCTCGGCACCTTCTACGACGACGCCAAGCAGCTGGGCGACGAGGAGAGCCGCGACAAGCAGATCCTCCGGTTGATCGCCAAGGCGCCCACGTTGGCGGCGATGTGCCACCGGTTCTCGGTGGGACTTCCCTTCTTCCTGCCCGACAACGAGCTGTCCTACGCAGCCAACTTCCTCACGATGATGTGGAAGATCGGTGAGTACGACGTCCACCCTGTGCTGGAGCGGGCGATGGATGTGCTGTTCATCCTCCACGCTGATCACGAGCAGAACTGCGGCACCACCGCGATGCGCGTCGTCGGGTCGAGCCACGCCGACCCGTACTCGTCGGCGGCAGCGGCGGCGGCGGCGCTCTACGGCCCGCTGCACGGCGGAGCCAATGAGCAGGTGGTGCGGATGCTTGGCGACATCGGGTCCATCGACAACGTCGACGAGTTCGTTGGCGACGTGAAGGGTGGCAAGGGCCGGCTGATGGGCTTCGGGCATCGCGTGTACAAGAACTACGACCCGAGGGCTCAGATCATCAAGCAGACCGCCTACGAGGTGTTCGAGGTGACCGGCAAGAACCCGCTGCTCGACATCGCCCTGAAGCTGGAGGAGGCGGCGCTCGCCGACTCCTACTTCGCCGACCGGCGGCTGTACCCAAACGTCGATTTCTACTCCGGGCTGATCTACCAGGCGATGGGCTTCCCCATCGAGATGTTCACCGTGCTGTTCGCCATCCCTCGCACGTCCGGATGGTTGGCGCACTGGCAGGAGTTGCTCGGCGACGAGGACCAGAAGATCTCCAGGCCCCGACAGTGGTACGCCGGACCGGAAGAACGCGACTACGTGAAGCTCAGCGAACGCTGACTCAGGACGCCGCCATCTGTTTCTGCAGCCGACGGTCAAGGGCGTCGAGAAACTCCTCGGTCGTCAGCCACGGGGCGTCCTTGGCGATCAGCAACGCCAGATCCTTGGTCATCTCGCCGGCTTCCACCGTCTCGATGCAAACCTGCTCCAGCGTCTCGGCGAACGCCGTCACCTGCGGCGTGTCGTCCATCCTGCCCCGGTAGGACAGGCCGCGGGTCCAGGCGAAGATCGAGGCGATCGGGTTCGTCGACGTCTTGTTGCCCTTCTGGTGCTCGCGGTAGTGACGCGTGACCGTGCCGTGAGCCGCCTCGGCTTCGACGGTCTTGCCGTCGGGTGTCATCAGCACCGACGTCATCAAGCCGAGTGAACCGAATCCCTGGGCGACGATGTCGGACTGCACGTCGCCGTCGTAGTTCTTGCACGCCCAGACGTAGCCGCCCTCCCACTTCAGGGCGGCGGCGACCATGTCGTCGATCAGCCGGTGCTCGTACGTGAGCCCGGCGGCGTCGAACTCAGCTTTGAACTCGGCGTCGAAGATGGCCTCGAAGATGTCCTTGAACTCACCGTCGTAGGCCTTGAGGATGGTGTTCTTCGTGCTCATGTACACGGGCACGTTGCGGTCGAGGCCGTACCGCAACGATGCCCTGGCGAAGTCGCGGATCGAGTCGCGGAAGTTGTACATGCCCATGGCCACGCCACCGTCGTCGCCGAACGAGGCGACGTCGAACTGCATCGGCTCGCCGCCGTCACTGGGCGTGTACGTCATCGTGACGGTGCCGGCACCGGGCACCTTGAAGTCGGTGGCCTTGTACTGATCGCCGTGAGCATGGCGGCCGACGATGATCGGCTTCGTCCAGCCCGGCACGAGGCGGGGCACGTTGGAGATGATGATCGGCTCACGGAAGATCACGCCGCCGAGGATGTTGCGGATCGTGCCGTTGGGCGAGCGCCACATCTGCTTCAGGCCGAACTCCTCGACGCGGGCCTCGTCAGGCGTGATCGTGGCGCACTTGACGCCAACGCCGTGGCGTTTCGTCGCCAGTCCTGCGTCGATCGTGATCTGGTCGTCGGTGGCGTCACGGTGCTCGATCGACAGGTCGTAGTACTCGAGCTCGATGTCGAGGTAGGGCAGGATCAGCTTGTCCTTGATGAACGCCCAGATGATCCTCGTCATCTCGTCGCCGTCCATCTCGACGACGGGGTTCTCGACCTTGATCTTGGCCATGTGAGGTGGTCTCCGTTCCCTCGCCCACTTGTATCGAACTTGTAGGACAATAGCGGGTGGAGGCAGCGTGTGCCTGCTCGACCCGTACCATCGCCGTGATGGATTGGTCATGGACGTCCGACCAAGAGGCGCTGCGCGAAGAGGCCCGTCAGGTGGGCGCAGACGCCGTCGAGCGCTTCGCCCGGCACAACGACGCGTGGATCAACGGCTACTCCAAGGAGTTCGCCAAGGAGTTGGCGGCGCGTGGCTGGATCGGCATGACGTGGCCAGCCGAGCACGGTGGCGGCGGCCGGCACCCGATCGATCGGCTGATCGTCGGTGAGGAGTTGATCAGCGCCGGTGCCCCGATCGCCAGCATGTGGTTCGCCGACCGCCAGATGGGACCGACGCTGATCGCCTACGGCCGCGAGGACCAGCAGCAGCAGTTCCTACCCGGCATCCTCGCCGGCGACACGACGTGGTGCATCGGCATGTCCGAGCCGAATGCCGGCTCCGACCTGGCGTCGCTGAAGACGTCGGCACGGCTCGACGGCGAGCAGTGGGTGCTGAACGGCCAGAAGATCTGGACGAGCTTCGCCGCCGTCGCCGACTACTGCTACATGATCTGTCGCACGTCGGCGGACGGGCCACCGCACGAGGGCATCAGCGAGATCATCGTTTCGATGGACACGCCGGGCATAGAGGTGCGTCCGATCACCGACATGACGACGAACCGCCACTTCTGTGAGGTGTTCCTCGAAGACGTGCACGTGCCGCGCGCCAACCTCGTCGGTGTGGAGGGCAACGCCTTCCGCCAGACGATGCGTCAGCTGGAGCACGAGCGCGGCGGCATCGATCGGTTGGTGTCCAACCAGGCGCTGTACCAGTTCGCCCTGGATCGGGCACGGGCCGACGGCCGCCTCGACGATCCGCTCGTCCGCCAGGAGGTCGCCGCCCTCGAGATCGGCTATCGCGTCGGTCGAATGCTGGTCATCCGCGAGGTCATGCGCCAGGCGCCTGCGGGCTTCTCGGCCGCGACCAAGTGCTTCTGCACCGAGCACGAGTGGCGAGTGTCGGAGTTCGTAGCTCGGACGCTCGGCGCCGAAGCGACGCTCTGGAACGACATCACCCAGGGCGTGATCTACGCCCCTGGCTAC
This sequence comes from Acidimicrobiia bacterium, assembly GCA_013821025.1. GTDB lineage: Bacteria > Actinomycetota > Acidimicrobiia > Acidimicrobiales > Ilumatobacteraceae > JACDHN01. The sequence continues at coordinate 8,622 of JACDHN010000027.1, forward strand.
ACGATCATGGGCGGCACGTCGAACGTGATGCGCAACATCATCGGTGAGCGCCTGCTGGGGCTGCCCCGCGAGCCCCGCTGACGACTTTCCGGTTCATTTCACCCTGCGGCGACGAGCGCCAGGGCGGCGACGGCCATCGTCAGGCCGATCGCTTGGGTGCGGTGGATGCGCTCGCCGTCCACGACAGTTGCCAGCACCACCGTGCTGGCCGGGTACATCGATGCCACCACCGACACGATCGTCAGCAGCCCGTCGCGGGTGGCGGTGATGTAGGCGATGTGAGCGGCCGCCGAGAACATGCCGGCGACGACGGCGAGCCACCTCGTGGTCCCGGTGAGGTGCAGCCTGGCGCCCGTGAGGTGGGCACCTGCCAACACGAGCGGGATCGAGATGAGTTGGGCGATCAGCAGCGGCCACATGCCGCTGGCCTCGCTCGTCTGGTCGAAACACACGAACAGCAGACCGAAGCCAACGCCGGCCAGGGCGGCGATGACGAGGATCCGAGGCGACGTCGGCCTCTCGTGACGCTCCAGCGCCCCGCCCACGAGCGCCACAGCGGCAACGGCAACGGCGACGCCGCCGAGTGCCAGCGCGCCTGGACGCTCTCCGATGGTCAGGCCCACGCCGACGGGCAGCAATGCCGACACGATGGCGGTGAACGGCGCCACCACGGTCATCGACCCGTTGGCGAGGGCATGGTAGAACGCGCCGCCGCCGCAGACGCTCGCCACACCCGCGCCCACGCTCCACCACACGTCATCACCACCCGGGAAGGGATCTCCTAGCACCGGCAACAGCACGAGCACGCAGACCATCGCCGCCGCCTGAGCGAACAGTGTGACGACGAATACCGATGCATGCCGCGTGGCGCGGCCGCCGGCGTAGTCCGAGACGCCGAACACGATGGCGGAGGCAAACGCCAACACGATCGACACCGCCGCAGGTGTAACACGAAGCCTTCGGGGTGGGCACGACGGGACTCGAACCCGGGACCTCCACCGTGTCATGGTGGCGCTCTAACCAACTGAGCTACGCGCCCTCGCGGCGCACCAAGCTACCAGTCAGCCCAGGCGCAGGGACACCTCGTTGGCGAGCAGGCGGCCGGCTCGCGTGAGCACCCACCGATCGCCGGCGCGGGTCACGAGTCCGGGCAGAGCGGACCCTTCGAGGGCGTCCAGCGGTACGCCGTCGCTCGTACGCAGGGCCAGCTCCAGCGCTTCCCGATGCCTGGTGCGCTCGTCCAACGTCTCGCCGGCCGCTTCCGTCTCGCACCCGGATTCGACGAGGTCCACGTAGCGGTCCGGCGTGCGCACGTTCCACCACCGACGGCCATTGCGGTGGGAGTGGGCAGCGCACCCGAAACCGCGATAGTCGCCCTGCCTCCAATAGAGCTGGTTGTGCCGGCACTCGTGCCCGGGGCGGCACCAGTTGGACACCTCGTAGTTGCGCATACCGACTCCGGCGAGCACATCGTCGGTGCGCTCGTACTTGTCTGCCTGATCATCGTCGTCGGGGAAGCGATCGGGGTCGTCGGCCAGCGGAGTGCCGGGCTCGACGGTGAGGCCGTAGGCGGAGACGTGCGGCGGGTCGAGCGCCACGATGCTGGCGAGCGTCGCCTCCCAGTCGCTGAGTCGCTCCCCAACCGTGCCGTAGATGACATCGAGGTTGAACGTCGCCAACCCCACCGCCCGCACGGCATCCACGGCGGCGACGACGTTGTCGGGATCGTGCCGGCGGCCGAGTGCCAGCAACACATGGGGAACCATCGACTGCACGCCGATCGAGACCCGGTTCACGCCGGCATCGCGATACGAGCACAGCAGCGACTCTGTGACGTCGTCGGGATTGCACTCGACAGTCACCTCGGCACCGTCGACGACCGGGATCGCCGAGATCACGGTCGCCAGGTCATCGCCGGGTACGAGCGTCGGCGTGCCGCCCCCGACGAACACGCTCGTGGCCCTCGCCATCCCGTCATCGACCGCTCGGCGGATCTCGGTGCGCACAGCTGTGAGGTACCGCTCGACGAGGTGCTGACGATCGGTCCACGTGGCGAACGCGCAGTAGTCACACCTGGATGCGCAGAACGGGACGTGCACGTAGACACCGAACTGTGAGTCCTGAAGACGGACATCGGCCGCACCGCTCACACTTCCCGGCCTTTGGGCGGGAGGCGTCTGGAAGTGTGAGCCAGACTGCCGGGATCGGGACCTGGCGCTCACCGTTCGGCGTTGAGGTGGGCGAAGTGAGCGGGGTTGGTGTCACGAAGGCGGACGAGCTCGGCGGCGGCAACGAGGGCCGCCGTCTCGACGCGGAGCACGTGCGGACCGAGGTCGACGCAGGCGCAGGCCATGGCCAGTTCGTCGGGGTCCCAGCCGCCCTCGGGGCCGACGGCCACAACCCAGTCTTCGGCCGCCATCCGTCGCCCGCCCGGCTCTGCGGCGACGGCATCGCCCAGCACGCAGGATGCGGGCACAGGACCCTCGACGGTCGGGAACCACACTCGGCGGCTCTGCAACGAAGCCTCGGTGACCACTTTGTCGAGGCGTGCTCGAGCCTTGCTGGCTCGGGCATCGTCCCAGCGCACGACGGAGCGGCGGCAATGAAGCCATACCAGCCGGTCGACGCCGATCTCAGTGACCTTTCGAACCAGCCATTCGGGTCGGTCGGCCTTTGGCACGGCGACAGCCACTGTCAGCGGCGCCACGGGCGGCGGTTCGGACACTGTCTCACCGTCAGGCACGACACGGTCAGTCTCGGCCCGGCACGGGCGCCACGAGCCGACGCCGTCGGTGACCGTCACGGACTCACCGGGACGGATGCGCAGCACGCGAAACAAGTGATGGGTCGAATCCTCGTCGAGCAGCGGATCCTGCACGTCGGCGACGCGTACGTGCGCCACCGCGCCGCGTAACACCGGATTCACGTGAACGCCGATTTGATGCGGGAGAAGAACCCGCCGCCGGGCGGGGCGACATCCTCTCCCCGTTGCTCGGCATAGCGCCGCAGCAGTTCGGCGTCGGCGTCGGTCAACCTCGTCGGCACCTGGACGCGCATGATCGCTCGAAGATCGCCTCGACTCCGACCCTGTAGGCGGGGCACACCGCGACCGCGCAGCACAAACTCGTGCCCGGGCTGGGTCCCCGGCGGCACGATCAGATCCTCGTCGCCGTCGAGCGTCGCCATCGTGAACTTGGTGCCGAGTGACGCCTGGGCGATGGTGACGGGAACGAACGTGATCAGGTCGTCGCCCTCGCGCTCGAACGTCTCGTGGTCGTTGACGCGGATGTGCACGTACAGATCACCCGTCCGCCCGCCTCGAGGTCCCGCAGCGCCCCGACCAGTGAGCCGCAGCGTGGCGCCGCTGTCGACACCGGCCGGCACGTCGACCTGGTACGTCTTCTCGTCCGTAACCCGCCCCTCGCCTCGGCACGTCGGGCACGGTGTCGTGATGACCTCGCCCAAACCGCCACAGCGAGGGCAAGGGCTCGACGTCACCATCTGTCCGAGCAGGCTTTGACGCACCCGCTGCACGTGACCACTGCCGCCGCAGTCGGCACAGCGCACCGGCCTCGTGCCGGCGCCGGCGCCGCTGCCGCCGCAGTCGTCGCAGCGCGTCGGCATCTTCAAGGTGACGGGAATGGTGCCACCGAACACCGCCTGCTCGAACCTGATGTTGGAGACGACCTCGAGGTCCTGACCCCGCGGCGGGCCGCTCGGGCCGCCGGGCGTTCCGCCGCCGCCGCCGAACGGATTGCGGCCGCCGAAGAAGGCGTCGAACAAGTCGTTCAGCCCACCGCCGAACGGATCGCCGCCGGCACCGGTGGCACCGACGCCGGCGTCGCCGAAACGATCGTAACGGGCCCGCTGCTCTGGGTCCGAGAGCACCTGGTACGCGCGCGACATCTCTTTGAAGCGCTCGGCAGCGGCGGCATCGCCGGCGTTCACGTCAGGGTGGAACTCTCGCGCCCGCTGCCGGTAGGCGCGCTTGATCTCCTCGGCCGTCGCCGACCGGGACACATCCAACAGCTCGTAGTAGTCCACGCTCAGTAATCCCGTAGCCGTCGACCGAGGCGTTCGCTGACCACGTCGACCGTGGCGAGCGCCTGGGGATAGTTCATCCGGGTCGGGCCAAGGACACCCACAGAGCCGACGTGCTCGCCGTCGACCACCACCGGTGACACCACGATCGAGCACGCCGACAGTGGCTCCACTCCGTGCTCGACGCCGATGGCGACCGACATGCCGCGCTGGACGATGTCGCTGACGAGCGACACGACGATGAACTGCTGCTCGAGGGCGAACAGCACCTCTCGCACGACTTCGACGGCATCGAAGGCGGCGGCCACCGATGATGTGCCCCCGACCCACACATGGTCGTCGCTGGGGCTCGACCGCAACGCGGTCAGCGCCTCGTCACAGATCCGGTCCACGATGGGGTCGCCGCTCGGTTTCAGCGCGGCCGCCGCCGACGACAGCGCGTCGCCTGCCAGTGCGGCGCTGAGATGGCCCGTGGCCGCCGCCAGGTGGCTGTCGGTGACGTCGTCGCCGAGGTGCACGGTCTCGTTCTCGACGCTGCCGTTGCTGAGCACCACGACGACCGTCGCCAGCGTCGGCGACACCCCGACCATCTGCACGCTGCGCACGGCGACCGTCTCGGACTTCGGGCCGACGACGAGCGCGGCGTAATTCGTCAGCGAGGCCAGCAGATCCGACGTGCGGTGCAGTGTCTCCTCAAGCCGTCCGTGAGCGTCCATGAAGAACTGCCCCACTCGCATCG
>JACDHN010000174.1 GCA_013821025.1 Acidimicrobiia bacterium
GTGGTCGGGTGGCGCCACGGCGATGACGGCCACGGCGTCCTTTGCCCGCACGATGTCGCGGTCGAACTCCTCGCCGTCGGGGGCCCGGAACGTGGCTCGCACAACATCGAACACGGCGCCAGCGAAAACACGCTCCTCACCGAGCAGCTGGAACGTGCCGGTCACGACGATGTCGTCGGTTGCGGCACGCACGGAGGGCTCTGTCCCCCATGGACCCCCCGCAAGATCACCGCGTCGGCCGTTCTCTCATCGCCGTTATCGGCCTGTACGTCGGCTATAGCGCGGTGGCGGTCGAGGGCGGCGCCGATGAGGTCGCGGAACAACGGGTGCGGGCGATCGGGACGGCTCTTGAACTCGGGATGGGCCTGTGTGCCGATCCAGAACGGGTGATCGGTGTCCTCCACGAACTCCACCAGACGCTTGTCCGGCGACGCCCCGCTGCACACAAGCCCTGCCTCCTCGAGGCGAGCCTGGTACGCCGAGTTGAACTCGTAGCGGTGGCGGTGCCGCTCGGAAACGACCATCTCGCCGTACGCCTCGGCCACCTTGGTGCCGGGTGCGAGCACGGCGAAGTACGTCCCGAGGCGCATCGTTCCGCCCTTGTCGGTGATGTCGCGCTGATCGAGCATCAGGTCGATCACGGGGTGATGTGTCGTCGGGTCGAACTCGGTGGAGTTGGCATCGGAGAGCCCGAGCACGTGGCGGGCGTAATCGATGGTCATGGTCTGCATGCCGAGGCAAAGCCCGAGGCATGGGATCAACTCCTCGCGGGCATAGCGAGCGGCGGCGATCTTGCCCTCAACGCCCCTGGCACCGAAGCCGCCAGGTATCACGATGCCGTCAAGGTCGGCGAGCCGGCCGGCTGCGAGCAGCCCCTCCACGTCTTCGGCCTGGATCCAGTCGATCTCCACGGCCGCCCCATGGTGGAATCCGGCGTGCTTGAGGCTCTCGACGACCGACAGGTAGGCGTCGGGGAGCTGCACGTACTTGCCGATCAGGCCGATGCGCACCGGCCGCGTCGCCTCCTCGATGCGCGACACGAGCTGCTCCCACGGCGCCAGGTCGAGTGGGTGGGCCTCGCCGTCGAGGCGCAGCACATCACAGACCATCTTGTCGAGGCCCTCTTCGTGGAGGATCACAGGGAGCTCGTAGATGTTGGCGACGTCTGCGGCGTTGACGACGGCCTCCTCGTCCACATCACAGAGGCTCGACACCTTGCGTTTGAGCTCGACGCTGAGCGGCTGGCCGCTGCGGCACACGATGACGTCGGGGAGGATCCCTCTGCTGCGCAGCTCGGTGACCGAGTGCTGGGTCGGCTTCGTCTTCTGCTCGCTCGACGCACCGAGGAACGGCACCAGCGTCACGTGCACGTAGCACACGTTGTCGCGCCCCGCTTCCTTGCGGAACTGGCGGATCGCTTCGAGGAACGGCAGGATCTCGATGTCGCCGACCGTGCCGCCGACCTCGGTGATCACGACGTCAACGTCGTCGGTGGCCACCCGGCGGATGCGGCGCTTGATCTCGTCGGTGATGTGCGGGATCACCTGCACGGTCTTGCCGAGGTAATCGCCCCTGCGTTCGGCGGCCAGCACGGATTGGTAGATCGACCCCGTCGTAGCGTTGGAGTTGCGCGACAGGTTCTCATCGATGAAGCGTTCGTAATGGCCGAGGTCGAGGTCGGCCTCGCCGCCATCCTCAGTGACGAACACCTCGCCGTGCTCGAAGGGGTTCATCGTCCCGGGATCGACGTTGATGTACGGGTCGAGCTTCTGCAGCGTGACCCTGAGCCCGCGCAGCTTGAGCAGGCGACCGAGCGACGAACCGGTCAGCCCCTTGCCGAGCCCGCTCACGACGCCTCCCGTCACGAAAATGAACTTCGGCTTCGGCATACGGGATGTCATCGTACCGCGATGGTCTGCTCGGCGCGGTGGATGTCACGCGTCCCGATCACCGCGACAGCAACTCGGCGGCATGCTGGCGAGCAGCGTCGCTGTCGGGTGAGCCCGACAACATCCTGGCGATCTCCTCTACGCGGGCGTCGCCGTCGACGGCCGTGGCCGTTGCCCTCGTGGTGGCGCGCTCGACGTGCTTGTCGACGACGATCTGGGTGGTGGCGAGCGCTGCCACCTGGGCCAGGTGCGTGACGACCATCACCTGGTGGCGGGCGCCCAGGACGGACAGCGCCTCGCCGACCGCCGTCGCCGCTCTCCCGCCGACGCCAGCGTCGACCTCGTCGAAGATCAACGTCGCCTCGGCGCCGTCGTCATGAGCCGAGAGCACGAGGCGCAGCGCCAGCATGGTTCGCGAGAGCTCGCCGCCGGACGCCACCTGCGCAAGGGGCAGCGCCGGGGTGCCTGGATTGGCTGCCAGCAGGAACCGCACCACGTCGCCGGCCGGGTCGTCCGGCGGCGATCCGACGTCGATCAGCACTTTGGCGTTCGGCATTGCCAATTGCCGCAGGCGTTGCTGCACCGAACGGGCAAGGTCGCCGGCGGCCGACCGCCTGGCGTCACCCACAGCACGCGCCGCCCGGTCCAGCGCGTCGAGGGCCGCCGACCGCTCCTCGGAGAGCCGCGCCGCCCGCTCCGTGTACCCGTCCAGCTCGGCCAGCCTGGCTGACGCCTGGGCGTGGAACGCCACCACCTCGGCGACGTCGTCGCCGTATTTGCGGCACAGCTCGCGCAGCAACTGGCGGCGCTGACGAATGGCATCCAGCCGGGCCGGGTCCTCGTCGATGCGTTCCTGCGCCGTGCGCAGCTCGTCGCCCACGTCGTCCAGGTCGGCGGCCAACGCCGCCAGCCGCTCGTACAGCTCGGCGAACGGCGCACGCCCGGCGAGCGCACGCAGCGCCGCCAGCAAACCGTCGGCCGCCCCTCCGTCGGCGACGAGGGCTCGATAGGCCTGCGCCACTGCCTCACGGTGGGCCTGGGCGTCGGCCAGCAGGTCCTCCTCGGCGTCGAGCGCGGCGTCCTCGTCCACGTCGGTGTCGGGACCAGCCAGTCCGGCCGCCTGCAGCTCACCCACCTGGTAACGCAGTAGGTCGATCTCGCGGGCTCTGGTGCGCTCGTCTCCGCCGAGCGTTGCCAGCTCGGCCTCGATCCCCGTAAGGCGTGCCTGCGCCTGGCGCAGCGGTGCCAGGTCGATGATGGCGGCAATGTCGAGGGCACGACGCTGAGCCGCTGCGGAGAGCAGCGCCTGGTGGGCGTGTTGTCCGTGCAGGTCGACCGTGCCACGCGCCATCTCGGCGAGGCTGGCCGCCGTGGCCGGCCGGCCGTTCACGTAGGCACGGGATCGTCCCTCGGCCGGGATCACCCGCGTGAGCACGAACTCCTGGTCGTCGACGATGAAGCGCCCTTCGACGCGGGCCTCGTTCGCCCCCGCGCGAACCATCGAGCCTTCTGCCCGCCCACCGACGAGCACGTCGACGGCGTCGACGAGCATCGTCTTGCCAGCACCCGTCTCCCCCGTCAGCGCAGTCAGTCCCCGGCCGAGCGTCAGTGTGGCCTGCTCGATGACCCCGAGCGACTCGATGTGCAGCTCCACCAGCACGTCAGCGGTCCGCCAGACCGAACTTCGCCTTCAGTATCTGGTGATAGTGACGCTCGGTCATCCGCACGAAGCGGGCCGTCGCCGATGACGGCTCGCAACGCACGGTGTCGCCGCCAGAAAGTGTGGCGGCGTGGACGCCGTCAACGGCCAGTTCTGCTTGACGGTGTCCGAGCACCTCGATGTCGACGGTCTCGCTGGGGTCGAGCACGAGCGAGCGGTCGAACAACATGTGAGGTGACACTGGCGTGAGCAGCACGGCACGGTGGCGAGGTGACACGATCGGTCCTCTGGCCGACAGCGAGTAGGCCGTGGACCCAGTGGGTGTGGCGACGATCAACCCGTCGGCGGCGTACGTCGTGAAAGGCTCGCCATCGATGATCGCAAGCAACCGGACGGTGTGGCCAGGCTCCTGCTTCTCGACGACGGCCTCGTTGAGTGCCCGCCACGTGCCGTCACGGCCGCCGTTCAACATCACGTCGAGCATCAGCCGGTCGTCCACCTCCCAGCGGCCGGCGGCCGGACCGTCGAAGAAGCGCTCCAGCCCAGAGGTCAGCTCGGGCGGTTCCAGTTCGGTCAGGTAGCCCAACCAGCCGAGCTTCACGCCGAGGATCGGAACGGGTTCGCCGTCGAGCAGGCGGACCGTGCGCAGCATCGTGCCGTCGCCGCCGAGGCTCAACACGAGATCGGCACCCGCCAGACCCCGCTCGGCGCCTACATCGGCGACTCCGAGCGCCGCCGCGTCTTCGGCGTGAACCCAGGCCTCGTGCCCGTGCTCGTGCAGCCACTTCATCGCCAGGTGGATCAAATCCACGGCCTCGTGGCGCTCGTGGTGCGCAACGATGGCGACGGCGCTCACGGCCGTACTCCTGTGGCCGGCGTCGTGGCGTGCACGAACAGTTCCACGTTGCCCTCGGCGCCGGTGATCGGTGAGTCGGACCAGGCGAGTACGGCGCAGCCGTGCCCGACGAGTGAGGCCTCGATCTCTGACCGCACGCGCTGGCGAACATCCGGGTCGCTGATCACACCGCGACCGGCGTTCACCTCGGATCTGCGGGCCTCGAACTGCGGTTTGACGAGCAGCACCATGGGAGACCCAGGCTGGCACAGCCGCACGAGCGGGCCGATGACCGACGTCAGCGAGATGAACGACAGGTCGGCAACGACCCCCGACGCGAGCCCGCCCAGGTCGGCGGGTTTGGCGTCGCGCACGTGACGACGCTCGATGACGGTGACGCGATCGTCGTCGCGCAATTTGGGGTGCAGGTGCCCATGACCGACGTCGAGGGCGACGACGCCCGCCGCCCGGCGTTGCAGCAGGCAGTCGGTGAACCCGCCCGTCGAGGCGCCGGCGTCGAGCCATCGCCGGCCGGCGACCTCCACCGCAAAGACGTCGAGAGCGTGGTCGAGCTTGTCACCACCCCTGCTGACGAACCGTGGCAGCGTGACGACGATGACGGTATCGGAGGCGGCGACGAGGCGTGCAGGGTTCGCCGCCACGGCGCCGTTCACGAGCACCCGGTCGGCTCCGATCAGCGATCGAGCCTCGTCATCGTCGTCGGCAAGGTCCCGGCGGATCAGCTCCGCACCGAGACGCCGGCGCGACCCCACCCTCAGGAGCTAGGAGTGGCCGGCGTCGCGGCCGCCGTCGCTTTGTTCGCCGCCGTCTTCGTCGCCGAACTGGTCTTCTTGGCTGCCGACTTCGTAGCTGAGGATGTCTTCTTGGCCGGGCTCTTGCGAGCTGTCGACCTCTTCGTCGCCGACCTCGTAGCCGAACTGGCCTTCTTGGCAGCCGTCTTAGTCGCCGTCGCGGCTTTCTTGGCCGGACTCTTGCGAGCTGTCGACCTCTTCGTCGCCGACTTCGTAGCCGAGCTGGCTTTCCTGGCCGCCCTTTTCGTTGCCGTCGCGGCTTTCTTGGCCGTTGACTTCTTAGCCGTTGACTTCTTGGCCGTTGATTTCGTGGCAGTGGATCTTGCGGGCGTCGACGTGCGGGCACCGGCGATGCCGGCGCCCGAGCGGGTGGCCGTGGTGGCCCTTGCTGACGACGACCGGGCCATCGACTGCAGGCGGTCGACGACGTCCTCCAGCCGGTCCTCGAGGTCGTCGAAGCGCTCGGCGATCCAGCCGATCTGCTTGGCCAGCTCGTTCTGGGTGTTTGCCGCCAGCTGGGCGGTGGTGGCCTTGCCGCGTTCGAGCAACTGCTGGACGACCTTGTCGGCCTCTTTTCGCCGCACCTCTCCCGCCTTGACGAGGTTCTTCACCGCCGTCTCGGCCTGTTGACGGGACATCTCCGTGATCTGGAGGCCACTGTCGAGCATCTTGTTGATCGGGGACTTCGCCATGGGTCGCGACCTTACTCAGCGAGCAGGGCCACGAGCGCCGCCAGGTC
>JACDHN010000175.1 GCA_013821025.1 Acidimicrobiia bacterium
GGCCAGCGTGCCGAGCGAGCAGTTCGGCACTTCGTCGCGAACGAGCCGCCGGGCGATGGCCACGGTATCGACGCGGGTGTTGACCAGCTTCGACCGCCCGGCCCGATCGAGCGCAGCGTCGAGGAAGCCAACGTCGAAGCGCACGTTGTGGCCGACGATCACCGACGAGGGGCCGATGAACTCGAGCAGCGACGGCAGCACGGCGTCGATCGGCGGGGCCGGCGCCACCAGCGCATCGGTGAGTCCGGTCAGCACGCTGATCATCGGCGGGATCGCCCGGCCGGGGTTGACCAGCGTCTGGAACGTCCCCATGCACTCGCCGCCGCGGACCTTGACGGCGCCGACCTCTGTGATCGCCTCGACGTTGCGATCGCCACCCGTCGTCTCGAGGTCGATGACGCAGAACGTCACCTGTGCCAGCGGGGTGCCGAGATCTTCGAAGGACAGTTGTGCCACGGACATCTGTTCGATTGGATCACGAACAGCTGTTCGGATCAACTCGCACGGGGCGACACCCCCCGAGTACCCCCCGAGCGCCTCGAGTCGCACGAATGCCCGGAGACCCGGTTTGTATCCTTGGCGACGTGGCCGACGCCGACCGCCCGCTCGACGATGTGGAGGTTGCCAACGCGCGCCTGCGCTCGGCGCTCGAGTTCGCCGTCGCCGTCGCTACGGAGGCCGAAAAGCGCCAGCTTCCAGTGCCCGAGGGACTCGCCTCGTTCCTCGGCCGGGACCGGCTGCCCGCCGTAGCCTTGCGCCGAGTGCGCCAGGCCGTCATCGGATCGGATGAGTTCCGCACCCAACTGGGAGTCGTTGCCGTCGATGATGTGGTGGACGAGCTGGGCCGAACGTGGCTGGGCCGCCCCGACGGCTGGGCGGCTCGGGTGCGGCTGCTTGACCGCTTGGCCGACGAGCGTGAACGACGGGAGCAGGCCGAATCCGCGGCTCGCAGGGAGCGCAAGCGCCGAGAGGCGGCCGAAGCCAAGGTTGGCCGCGTCGAGTCGGCCTCCGGGCAGCACACGAGCGAGACGGGCCGGCTGCGAGGCGCGATGGGCGAGGCGCGTGCCGCCGAGCGGGCCGCCACCGAGGCACTCGGAACCGTCCAGACCGAACTGGCCGACGCCCGCACCGCGGCCCGTCATGCCGCCGACCGTCGTCAAGCGGCCGACCGTCGGCGGGCCGAGGTGGAGGCGACCATGGCGTCGCTGCACGAACGAGTCCGCCACGCCGAGGCCCAACGCGACCAGGCGCTGGCTGAGCGCGCCGGCGCCGGCCTGTCGGCGAGCGGAATCGCCGAGCTGCGCACGGCGGCACAGCGCCTCCAACGCGTGAGCGACGACGTGGCAGCGCTCGTCGACTCCCCTCGACGCTCGCGCGCGCCGCTGGCCCTGCCAGGAGCGGTGATCGGCAACCACGTGGCCACAGCCGAGTTCCTGCTGCGATCGGGCGCAGCCGTGATCGTCGACGGCTACAACGTGGCCAAACTGGGCTGGCCGGCGCTGACGCTGGAGGATCAGCGCAACCGTCTGCTCGACATGGTCGACAACATCGTGCGCCGGTTCGCCTGTCCGGCCACAGTCGTGTTCGACGGGGCCGATGTCGTCGGGGCCGCCAGCGACCGCCGCCGCCTCGCCCGTGTGACGTATTCACCGGCCGGCGTCACGGCCGACGACGTGATCATTCACGAGCTCGAGGGGCGCCCCACCGACCGGCCTGTCGTCGTCGTCACCGACGACCAGGATGTCCGCCGCCGTGCCCGACGCCGGGGGGCGAACGAGTTGTCCAGCGCCTCGTTGCTCGATGTGGGGATGGGATGAGGGACGTTCATGATGCGGCCGCCGAAGCGCCTGGAGGCGCCGGCGTACCGAACCGGGTGTTCACCTCTGAACGACGCGACCGGTCCGTTCATGATGCGGCCGCCGAAGCGCCTGGAGGCGCCGGAGTGCCGATGACCCAGCCTCCGGTTCGCGACCTTCCCGACGTGGGGGAATTGCAGCGCATCGCCGCCAGCGGAGGCATCGATCACCTCGGCGTGGCCGAGGCGAAGATCCTGAGCCGGACACGCGACGAGTTGTTCGCTCGCAGAGATGCCGGGCTGCACGCCGGAATGGCCTTCACGTACCGCAACCCGGAGCGCTCGACCGACCCTGGCCGCACCCTGGCGGGCGCCCGCTCGGTCATCGTCGGCGCCCGCTCGTACGTGCCTGCGATTGAGCCCCGGCGCCCCGAGGGTGTCATGGCCAGCGTCGCCCGCTACTCGTGGACCGACCACTACGCCGATCTGCGAGTGGGCCTGGCGCTCGTCGCCGATGCGCTACGCCAGGCCGGCGAGCGCGCCGTGGTGCTCGCCGACGACAATGCCATCGTCGATCGCGAGGTGGCACACCAAGCCGGGCTCGGGTGGTACGGCAAGAACGCCAACGTGCTGATCCACGGGGCGGGCAGCTTCTTCGTGCTCGGCTGCGTCCTCACGACGGCGCACTACGAGCCGTCGGCGCCGACCCCGGCCGGTTTCGCAGAGGGCTGCGGATCATGCCGGCGCTGCATCGACGCCTGCCCGACGGGCGCCATCGTGAGCGACGGTGTGATCGACGCCAACCGCTGCCTGGCCTGGGTCCTGCAACGTCCAGGACCCGTACCCGTGGAGCTGCGGGCCGCGGTGGGCGACCGCATCTACGGCTGCGACGAATGCCAGACATCCTGCCCGCCCACCATGCGCCTCGGCCAGCGCCACCGCCGTGATGTGCCGGCTGCGGAGGCCTGGGTCGACGTACTGGAGCTGTTGTCGTCCTCTGACGATGAGCTGCTGGCACGCCATGGCCGCTGGTACATCGCAGGACGCGATCCACGCTGGTTGCGGCGCAACGCGCTCATCGTGCTTGGCAACACGGCTCCGGCCGGCGACCCGGACGTCGACGCTGCACTCGCCCGATATCGGCGCGATGGCGATCCGATCCTGGCCGAGACAGCGCAATGGGCACACGATCAGCTTGGTGGGGCGTGAAGCACCTGCTGGTCACGAACGACTTCCCGCCCAAGATCGGCGGCATCCAGTCGCTGCTGTGGGAGTGGTGGCGGCGTTTACCGCCCGATTCGTTCGCCGTGCTCACGAGCCCCCACGCCGGCGCCGCAGAGTTCGACCGCCAGCAGCCGTTCCGCATCGAGCGCACCCCCGAGCCCGTCCTGTTGCCCCACCCGATCATGGTCCGCCGCGTCGACACGCTGGCTCGGGACATTGGCGCCGAGCTCGTGGTCCTCGATCCCGCCGTGCCGTTGGGCCTGATCGGCCCCCGGCTGTCGTTGCCATATGACGTCGTACTTCACGGTGCCGAGGTCACGATCCCCGGCCGCCTGCCGCTCACGAGGCAGGCCTTGGCCTGGGTGCTGCGCAACGCCCGGCACGTCATAGCCGCCGGCGGATACTCAGCGGGCGAGGCCGAACGAGCTGCCGGTCGGGTCCTGCCAGTCACGGTTGTGCCGCCAGGAGTCGACGTGGAGCGGTTCCGTCCGCTCACCACCGGCGAGCGGCTCGCCACGAGGGCTCGCTTCGGCGTGCCTGCCGACGCCGAGCTCATCGTTGCTGTGTCAAGGCTCGTGCCGCGCAAGGGGTTCGACACCGCCATCCGTGCAGCCGCCCGACTGCAGGCCAGCCGCCCCGACCTCGTGATGGTGATCGGCGGGGAGGGCCGCGATGCGAAGCGACTCGGGTCGCTGGTCGAAGAGCTGCACGCACCGGTGCGCCTCGCCGGGCGCATCGCTCACGACGACCTGCCGGCGCTGTACGGCTGTGCCGACCTCTCGGCGATGCTGTGCCGCTCACGGTGGGGCGGACTCGAGCAGGAAGGTTTCGGCATCGTGTTCGTGGAGTCGGCGGCGTGCGGCGTGCCCCAGGTGGCCGGGGCTTCCGGCGGGGCGGCCGAGGCAGTCGTCGAGGGCGTCACCGGGCTCGTGGTGGACGATCCTGATGACGACGCCGCCGTCGCCGAGGCGTTCGCATCGCTGCTCGACGACGACGGGCGACGCACTGCCATGGCCACAGCGTCGCGACGGCGGGCCGAGACGGAGTTCTCCTACGACGTCCTGGCGGCCAGACTGGCTGGCGTGCTGGACGTCGACCCGGGAAGCCGGCCATGAGTCCGGCCATCAGCGAGGTTCGCCGGCCCGTTCGCGCCAACATCGTCGGTACCGCGCTCTTCGCGGTCACGGCGGCGTACGCGGCCATCTCGTTCACGACGTTCGCCCAGTGGGTGGGCGCCGTGACAGCCTTGACCCTGTTCGCCGCCGGCGTGTTCGGCTTCCTGTGGTCGTACTTCCACGCCGTTCAGCGCAGCCGTCACGATGAGATCTCGGTCACCGGTCTCTACCTGCTGCTCGGCGAGCCGACCCCACGCTCGGTCAAGCTGACCATGTGGCCGGCGCTCGCCGCTCAGGTGGCGATCGCTCTTGCGACGACGTTGGGCCGTCCCGACGGTCCCGACGGGCGTGCCGGCTCGTCCCTGGCCGTCGGCTTTCTGGTGCCGATGTTCGGGCTTGGCATGAACGGGCTGTGGTCCGCGTACCACGGTGCGTTTCCGCTGCGGCGTCGCGGGGGAGACGGTGAGGTGGACAATGAGGTGGAGCATGCGACGGCCCCAGAGGCCGTCGGCGAGGTGACGACGCCAGGCTCCTCGATCGGCCAGAATGCAGATCATGGCTGAGACCGCATCGGAGACCATCACCATCGATGCACCTGTTGACCGCGTCTGGCACATCGCCGCCGACGTGGAGCGGTACCCGGAGTGGGCCCGCGACGTCAAGGATGTGGTGGTGCGCTCGCGCGACGGTGAAGGCCGTCCTCACGAGGTGGAGTTCCGGGCGTCGGCGCTCGGTCGCAGCACGCACTACACACTGGCCTACGACTACTCCGACGCCCCCTCCGTGCTGGCGTGGACGATGGTGCGCGGCGACATCCAGCGAGCCATAGACGGCTCGTACCACTTCAGCAACTCCGACGCAGGAGGGACCGAGGTTCGCTACGACCTCTCCATCGAGCTCGTCGTGCCGCTGCCAGGGTTCGTGAAACGGCGTGCAGAGGTGCGCATCCTGAACACGGTCAAGGAGCTGAAGGCGCGGGCCGAGAGCGCTTGAGAAATCTGGTGCCGACGCTGATTGGTGTCGACGTGGGCGGCACGAAGTGCCTCGGCGTCGTGCTCTCAGCCGATCACGAGGTCCAGGCCACCGCTCGGCGCCCGACGGCCACGAGCTTCGACGATCTCAGCGACACCGTTGCCGCCGTCGTCGAAGAGCTTGAGGGCGGTGCAGCCGAGCAGTCGCCCATCGGCGTCGGTCTGCCTGGGCTGGTGGATCGTGACGGGCGACTCCACGCTGCGCCGCATCTCGACGACCCGGGTGGGCACGAGCCGATCGCCGCCGCTGCGGCGTTGTCCGACCGGCTGAACCGTCGGGTGCTGCTCGACAACGACGCCACCTGCGCCACGCTCGCCGAGTGGCAACTCGGCGCAGGCAGGGGGCTGAACAACTTCGTACTCGTGACGCTCGGCACCGGCATCGGCGGAGGCGTCGTCAGCGACGGAGCCGTGATGCGAGGTGAACACGGGTTCGTCGGCGAGTTCGGCCACATGCTCGTCGACCCCGACGGCCCGGCGTGCAGCTGTGGCAACCGGGGTTGCTGGGAGACGTTCGCCTCGGGCCGGGCGCTCGGCGACCTGGCGCGGGCCGCCGCCGAGCGTGGTGGGCTTGATGGCGTGCTGGCCGCTGTCGGCGGCGACTTGGACCGCGTCGGTGGTGAGCAGTTGGAGGACGCTGCTCGCCGCGGCGACGCCGGCGCGGCGGCCGTGCTCGACGAGTTCGCCCACTGGATCGGCGTCGGTCTGGCGGCGCTTACGAACGCCTTCGATCCAGCGGCGTTCGTGCTCGGCGGGGGGCTCGCCGGGAC